>CANPZY010000008.1 GCA_947588945.1 uncultured Clostridia bacterium | reverse complement strand
TTTTTAAAAAGTTAAAAATTTGTGAATATATAAGCAAATATACATGGGGACAAATTGGGGACAATTATTGCAAAAAATGACCTAATTTAACCAAATTCATAATTGCACCAACTTGCTCTAACCCTATTAAAACTAATAAAAACTCTGAGTTACAAAATTTCTCAAAATTACTTATCAAGCCCTCATACCCCGAAGGTATTGCTTGAGCAAATCAATGAAGTCCCCAACCTTGAAAATTAAAGTCTATCTATCTCAACCAAAGAATAAATGAAGCACTTGATAGATTTTAGAAGGTGCTTTTTTTATATTTACCTCCGCCTAATCTTAAGTGATAAAATGAAAGTAGACAAAAAATCCACTTTCATTTTTTTTTGTTAAAACAATATTAAGGAGCATATTTATTTCAAATTTTGTAAATTTATTGAGAAAAATATCGTTTTATGATATAAAATATATTGTATATTTGAACGCAAATAGCTTAAATTGGAGAAATATAATGAAATCAATAGATATTAACGAAAAATCTTTGGCACATACACCACAATATAAAATGCACAAATATTTTGCAAGGAGACCATATAATGTTTTTAATAGTATAATAAAGCATTATACAAATGAAGGAGATATAATCATAGATCCATTTTGTGGAGGAGGGGTTACAATTTTTGAAGCACTTTCTTTAAAAAGAAAAGTAATAGGAATTGATATAAATCCGTTAGCAACCTTTATCACTGAAATGGAGATATTAAAAATAAATAGTGATACATTAAAAAATTTGTTAAATGATTTTATAAATGCAGAAAAAACAAAATATGAAAAATTTTATAATATAAAATATAATGGTAAAGATTACCGAATTATTTGGAGTGAGTATATATATATTGTTGATTGCCCAAACTGTAATGAAAAAGTAATATTAAAACAAGAAAACAAAGTAAAAGATGGAGTATATTTTTGTAAAAATTGCAAAAGAGAATTTAAAAGAATTGAAGGAAAATCTGATGGATATGTTGTTAATAGAATAAAAGCAACTAATGGTTTAAAAACTCTTATGATAAAAGATGTTGATAATGTTTCGTTCAATGCTGTACCTGATTTTGAAAATGAAATATTAAATAAAAAGATACCACAAAATTGGGATAGAAACTTAGAAGATTGTTTAGATAAGAAAGGTATATTAAAGTTTTCAGATTTTTATACAAAAAGAAATGAATATATTAATTATATGATTTTTAAAGATATAATTGATATGGAAATGAATACACAATTTAAAGATATTTTATATTTCTTATTTAGTTCTTCTCTACGATATACAAATAATATGAGTAGAGTTACTGAAAATTGGGAAAATGGTAATCCTACTTGTATGGACAAACACGCTTTTTGGTTACCTAATGAATTTATTGAAAATAATATTTTAGATGTTTTAGAAAAAAGATCTAGAGCGATAATAAATGGATTAAAATATACCAATGAAAATATAGAATTTGTAAAAAAAGTAGATAATTTTGAAGAACTAAAAAATAACGGTAATTGTATGATATTAAACCAAAGTTCAAGTAATGTAAATATACCTGATAATTCTATAGATATGGTAATAACAGATCCTCCATACGGTAGTAATGTGCAATATGCGGAACTTTCTTCAATATGGAATATTTGGTACTCAAAATATAAAAATTTGGATAAATATATATATAATGATGAAGAAGCAGTTGTTAATAGAAAATCAGGAGAAAAAGATATAAAGTTTTATGAAAATATGTTAAAAAAAGTATTCATGGAGATGAATAGAATTTTAAAAAAAGATGGATTAATGGTATTTACTTTTAACAACAAAAATATAAAAGTTTGGATAGCAATGTTAAAAGCAATAGTTGATTCTGGTTTTGAATTAAATGAAAATGGTATTTGTTTTCAAGATTATATAGATTCATACAAGAATACAGCGCATCTTAAATATGATGGAAATGTACAAGGCGATTTTATATATACATTCAAAAAAAGTAATTCTGTAAATAAAAATATAACGAACAAAAACATAACAATACTAGAATTGTTAGAAGGAGAAATAAGTAAAATAAGCAAATTATATTCAAAAATTAACACTAATGATTTATATAAAATAATTTTTTTAAATATAACGAATTCAATAATAGAATATATAAAAACAAACAACGAGAAGGTTTATGATTTTGCAAAAAAACTTCCAAATTCATTTATAGATAATATTATAGGAAGATATTACGAATTTAATGATGGAATGTGGAATGTAAAAAAGGAAAATAAATAATGAATGTTTATAAAAAATATAATATATATGACGATAAATTGCTTAATGAGTATATATTAAATTTAGAAAATAAATTTAATATAGTTAATGAAGAAAAAAAATATGAGAAATTAGTAAATTTCTCAAAAAATGAGAATGAGCCTTGCTCAAAATGGTTTAGGTATAGAGAAGGTTTTTCAAATATTTTGGTACAAGACTTAATTGATGAGAGTAATATTAAAGAAGATGAGATACTAGTTGATCCTTTTTGCGGAAGTGGAACAACTTTACTCGTAGGACTAAAAAATAAATTAAATTGTTTCGGAATGGATGTTAATCCAATCTCTATATATTTGACTAATTTTAAATGTAAAACATTTAATGATAATCTAGTAAGAGAATATAAAGAGGGAATTAAAGACTTTAGTAAAAAAGTAAAAAATATAACCCTTTTAGATGAATATAGAGATAAATATAGTGCTATAAAGAAATATTTTACAGAACAAAATTATAGAAATTTAATTATAATTAAAGAATATATTGATTCAATACAAAATCATAAAGATTTATATGAGTTTTTTAAGATTGCATACTTATGCATAATTGAAAAAACTTCAAATAGAAAAAGAGATGGAAATGGATTAAAAATTGTAGAGGCTAAAATAAATGATGTTTTTCAATTTTTTATTGATACTCTCAAGGGTATTATACAAGATATTGAAGTAACATTAATGACTAATAAAAAAAGAAGCTTAGCAGTATTAGATACAGCAGAAAATCTAAAGGTGGAATATACAAAGGTATATAGTAAAAAGGCTAAATGTATAATATTTTCGCCTCCTTATGCCAATTCATTTGATTATTTTGAATCATATAAATTAGAAATCATATTATGTGATTTTGCAAAAGATAAGAAAGATATAGATCAATATAGAAAAAAGGCAATAAGTTCATTTGTTGGCATAAAGAAGAATACAAATGATTATATGCCAATAGTAAAAATTGCAAAAGAAATTGAGAATAAAATAGAATGGAAAGAGAATCTTACTGGAAAAAAGGATAGCAGAACAAGAAAAGTACCTAATATGTTAAAGGGTTATTTTTCAGATATGGAAAATGTAATTAGTAATTGTTCAGAAATATTGGAAAAAAACGGAAAGGTTTATATAGTTGTTGATCAAAGTTCATATATAGGCAAGGTTGTACCTACTGATTTATTATTATGTGATTTAGCTGAGAAATATGATTTTGAAGTTGAAAAAATAATAATATGTAGAAAAGCCAGAACTTCATCACAACAAATAAAATTATTTCCATATCTTAATGATGTATTAAGGGGAAGCATTTTAGTATTAAATAAAAAAGGTGAAAAAAATGAATAAGTTATTTAATGAAAAGTATAAAAATTGGAATGAATTAGAAAGAAGAATATGCTCTTTAGATACAGTACAAGAAAGAGGGGAGGCTTTTGAAGATTTTTGTTATATTTTTTTTTATTTAAATAAAGAAAAATATGATGCTAAAGAAGTATATAAGTATAAAGATATTCCTGATAGAATAAAGGAAATATTAAATTTAGAAGAAAAAGATTATGGTGTTGATGGGGTTATAGAAACCAATACAGGAGAATATATATCATATCAAGCAAAGTTTAGATCTGATAGAAGTTCGCCAACATATAGAGAATTAGCTACTTTTTGGGCAGAATCAGAATTGTCAGGATACAGGTGTATAATTTCTAATTGTTATGATTTGGCAGATGTTTCAAAGAAAAAGAAAAATCAATTTTTGATATTAGTTGATTCTTTTTTAGAATTAAAAGAAGATTTTTTTGAGATGGTATATGATTTTGCACAAAAGAAAGAGATTAAAAAAACTGAAAAGAAAAAACCTATGGATCATCAAAGAAAGATAATAGAAGATACTATAAAAGGGTTTGAAGAAAATGATAGAGGAAAAATAATTTCTGCTTGTGGAACAGGAAAGACATTGACTGCTTTATGGATAATGGAGAAAATGGGTGCTAATAAAGTATTATTTGTAGTTCCAAGTTTATCTCTTATAAAGCAGACATTAGAACAATGGCAATTTCAATGTGAAAAACCATTTAAATTTTTATGTGTTTGCAGTGATATGACTGTAGCAGGAAATCAAAATATTCAAGATGAGCTTATTGAAAATGCATATGAAATTGGAGTACCAGTAACTACGAATAGTAAAGATATACAAAAATTTCTAGAGTATAATTTAGATGAAAGAAAGATAATATTTTCTACATATCAATCATTAGATGCTGTTTCACTTGCTTTAAATGAAATGGATGATTACGAATTTGATTTAGGAATATTTGATGAAGCACATAAGACTGTTGGAATAAAAAATAATAATATGTTTAGTATAGGGTTAAGTGATGAATATATAAAAATTAAAAAAAGGCTTTTTATGACGGCAACGGAAAAGTTTATAAGGAGAAAAAATATTTCTGGTCTAGAAAATAGTGAGTATGAAACTTTTTCTATGGATGATGAAAAAATATATGGAAAAGTATTTTCAAGGTTGTCATTTGGAGAAGCAATAGAAAAAAATATTATTTGTGATTATAAAATAATATTAAACTGTGTAAATGATGATGACTTAAGATATGGTATAGATAATAGGATGTCTGCATATATAGGAAACGATGAATATAATATTGAAAATGTATATAAACAACTTTCGTTAACAAAAATTATGAAAGAACAGCAAATAAAGAAAGTTATTACTTTTCATAGTAGTGTTGAAAGAGCAAAACAATTTATATATGGAGGTAATGGAACAGAAAAATTAGATGAAATAAGTCATTTTGATAATAGTAAACCATATTGTTCTCATATAAATGGTACTTTTAATGCAAGTAAAAGAAAAAGGATTTTTGAGGAATTTGAAGAAAATGATATTGCAATTTTATCAAATGCGAGATGTTTAACAGAAGGAATTGATATTCCGATTATTGATGGTGTATATTTTGCAGATAATAAAGGCTCTATTATTGATATTGTTCAAGCAATAGGTAGAGCATTAAGAAAGCCTATAGGATCCGATAAAAAGTATGCATATATAATTCTTCCTGTTATAATTCCAAATACAGCAACAAGTATAACAGAATTAAATGAAGAATTTGAAACATTTCATAATGTTTTACAAGCTATGAGAGAAGAAGACAAAAATATTGAAGAATGGATTGAAGCCATAAATTATAGTATTGTAAAAAAAGGTACCGATAAACGCAAAACTGTAAATTCAAGTGAAAAGATTATTATAAACATACCTGGAAATATGGATATAGAAAAATTTTATGAGGAAATATCATATAGAATAGCAACTAATAATAAAGAATCTTCTAATGTTTTAACTATAGCATCAACAAATGAAGATTCTAATAGAAAATCTGCTTATGTAAGAATATTTAAAACAATAGGAGATTATTCGATAGAAAGTTTTGGTAATCAATTAGTTATTCCAACGATAAATAGATATATAGAATTTAATAAAAATTGTTTAGAAAAGGAAAAAATAGTTATAAATCATAATAATATTTCTCATTGTAAAAGATTGGGATTAATTGAAGAAAAAAATAATTTATATTGTTTAACACCTATAGGAGAAAAGTTTTTAAATAAAAGTTTAACTTATAAAGAATTAATGTACAGACAAATGTTATTTTACAAATACAATAATATATTTCCTTATAGAGCAGTGTTAAAGATTTTATTAGATACAGATTATATAACTAAGTTTGAATTTATTTACTGTATATATGTTATGAAACAGTATAGTATAGAGAGCATTCAAGAAATAGTTGACAGAATTAATTATATTAGAGATACATATGCTGATGTAAAATTAATGAGCAGAAAAAACCAAGAAAAGACATTAGAATTATTAAATAAAAAATATGAGTTAAATTTCAGATATGAAGATGTGTGGAGTAGTAGAACTACAGTATATAACCAATACAATTATTTTAAAAATCATGTTATTTCTATTTTTGATAAATATTGTATGATAAGTGAAGACAATGAAAGTATAAAGATTATCAATAAAGAACAGGTAAAGGAAATATTAGAAAAAACAGATTTCATTGAATCAATGAATGATGAAGAGTATTATAAATATTTTTGTGAAAAATAAGAGGGCATTTTGCCTTCTTTTATTTTTTATAACACGAAAAAGCTTACGCAAATACAAAGTATAGGCAAAAAATGTATAAAAATATTACAAAAAACTACTGAATCTGTAATATAAACTTAATAAAAAATAGTAAAACGGCTTTCCGTAAAGACACATAAACAATGCAAAATATAGCCATATTGCAAGTTTCTACATATTAATTTATTATTAATATGATTAAATAGGTTTAGAATATGTTTATAATAAGCTATTAAATAAAAATCATATAAAATTTTTTATAAATAAAAATTTTGGTAAAAAAATGTGAAACAAATATAAAAAATATCAAAAAAAGCTTGAAAATAAAGCAAAATCGTTATATAATGGTAAGTGAATGATTATGTAAATTTTAAGGAGGATTACAATGCAAAAACTTTTAAACAAAATTACTTCAATAATAGTATCAATAGTGTTAATAGGAACTAGCTATATGCCAGTTGTAGTTTATGCTACAGAGAATATAGCACAGGATTCTAAAACAACAGAAAAAAATGTAGAATTTAATGCAACATTAAATGGTGCTTATGATTCTTCACTTGATGTTAATGAGGAAGGTACTTTAGAATTAAATATAAAAGTATCAGAAACAGGTTATTTAAAAGATCCAAAGGTATCTTTTGGAAATAATAACTATCAAGTCGAAAATAACGGTAATGCAAACATAATATCAATAAAAGAGAATGTAATCGAACTTGACGAAGTAAAAGCAGGTGAAATGTTAAATGTTGTTTTGCCTATAAAACTACCAAGAGTAGATAAAATTTCTAGTGATGTGCTTGGAAGAGATAGTACAATTACTTTGAATGCAACTTATGTCAATGAAAGTGGAAAAGAAAAGAGCATAACTAAAACATTAAATGAACATTTAGAGTGGACTGCAGATGTAAAAGAGGTTGTTAATCAAACTTTAATTAGATACATAAAATTAGATAACAATAAAACAATGGTAAGTTTTAGAATAAATGAAGGAATAGAAGAGAATAAAATACCAGTAACCAATAAAGAAATAAAAATAAATGTTCCAACTTTAGGAAATGTAAAACCAGAACAAGTAGTAGTAACTGGTAATGATATAGAATATAGTTATGAAAATGACGTAATTATTATAAAAAAAGTAAATGTACCAGATGAAAATGGAAAAATAAAATGGGATTCACAAGATGAATATTTTGTAACATATATTTTTGATGCACAAGTAGAAGAAGAAAATATAACTTCTCAAATTCTAGCTACAGCAGAAGTAAAAGGAGAAAAAGTTACAGGAACACTTGAAGATGCAAGTTATTCATTAAAAGAACAAGTAGGAAATTACGTAGAAGCAGAAATATCAAGTTCATCAGAGATCAATAAAGGATACATGTATACAAATCTAAAAAGCGAAGAAAGCAATTTAGAAACAGAATTTGAAGTAAAAGTAAATGCTAATGTAGGATATAAATTAGAAACAGACAAAATAAGAATATCTGAAAAAGCTGAAATGTTTAATAGTGTAGATGCAAGTAATGCTATAACAAATAAAAAAGTAAAAGTAGATGAGAAAAATTTAGTAAATACTCTAGGACAAAATGGTACAATAAAAGTTTTATCAGGAGATGGAACTGAGCTTGGTGTACTTTCAAAAGATTCTTTAGAGTTAGAAGTAAATGTTGATAATATTGTAATCGAAACAAGTCAAATAGAAAATGAAGGAAACTTAGAGTTAATTATTACTAAAGCAATAAAATCAGATATAAGTTTTTCAAAGGAAGAAATTAAAGAATTTAATGAACTTACATCTATAGTTGAGATAATGGGATATAAAGGCGATGAAGTTAATTCAACAGAGGAAATAAATACGGTTTCAAGTTTAGTTGAACCTAAATCAAATGCAAATGTAGACTTAAATGTACAAAATTTTTCAACAATTATAAAAAATGAAAATGTAGTAATAACAACTACATTACATACAAACGATATAGCAGATGCTTTATATACTAATTCAAAAATCAATTTAACTTTACCAGAAGAAGTAAAAGATATAGAAATATTAGAATCAGAATTATTATATGAAGATGAACTTAAACTAGAAAATGTAGTCACAGATGGAAATGTAATTTCATTTGAATTAAATGGAACACAAACTAAATATAGTAATTTAGCAACGTCAAAAGGAACAGTTGTTAGAATAGTTACAAACTTAACTCTTGATAATTTAGCTCCTAATGCTGAAAAAGAAATAATTCTAGATTATTCAAATGAAGAAACAAGAGAACAAAATCGAGCAACAAAAAATGTAGGTATAGTAGCACCTACAGGATTTGTTACAACAAATTCAATAGAGGTAGATGGAAATAAAATTACTTCACAAGAGACAAACGAACAAATTGCAAAAATTGAAGTAAATGATTCAGAAAAAGAGGTTAAAGTTGGAGCAACAGTTGTAAATAACTTACAAGATGATATATCAGGAGTAACAATAGTTGGAACAATTCCTACAAGTGGAAATAAAGATGCAAATGATGTTGACTTAGGTTCTAACTTCGATACAAAAATTGCAAGTGGAATAAATATTGAAAATACTGATGCAGATATTTATTATAGTGAAAATGTAAATGAAAATATAAGCAGTTCAAATTGGACAAATACTTATACTGAAGATGCAAAATCATATAAAATTGTTTTAAATGATACTACTAAAATTGGCGATATGATGAAATTTGATTATGCAGTAAAAGTACCAGCAAACTTAGAGTATGGAAAAACAGCAAAAACAGATTATGCTGTATATTATAATAACAATGCTCAAGAAGGAAATAATCAAAACAAAGTAATTGCAAAAGCAGTTGGATTAACAACAGGTGAAATACCAACAGTTGAAGTAAGCCCAGTAATTGTAGATGTAAATACAGGCAAAGAAATAACTGATAATGTTAAAGAAGGGGAATTCATATTATATAGATTAAACGTAAAGAATACAGGAAAAGAAATTGCAAATAATATAAAATTAACAATTAACTTACCTGAAGGTATAGGTATAGCAAATCTAGAATATGATATGTCAGATACTCCAACATATGTTCAAGATGAAAATACAAAAAATATAATAGAAACAATAGATACATTAAATCCAAATGAAACAAAAACATTAGAATATAGATTAATTATTACAAAAATAATTTCTGGAATGGAAGAAGAAGATAAATCACTAAAAATATCAGTAAATGTTACTGCTGATAAATTAGAAAAAGACATAAATTCAGAAAAAGTTTTAAATGTAATTAAAGGAAATATAACAGCACAAGTTACATCTGATAAAACAAATGGAAAATTAAAAAAAGGTGACAAAGTATATTATAACTTATCTATAAAAAATGCAAATTTTGAAGAAAAAAATAATATACAAGCAGAGATAACATTACCAAAAGAATTAAAGGTAATATCAGATGGTGAAGGGCAATATAAATATAATGAAAATGAAAATAAGATAACTTATACTATAAGCAATCTAGCTGGTGGAAGCTTAGATGGAATTGTAGTATGTGCTGAAGTACAAGATTTTGATCAAGAAAAACAAATAGAAATAAATGCAAAAGTAAAATGTGACGGAGCAGAAGAGGAAAAGATAGAAACATTAAAATATAATTTAGTTAAGAGTACAATTTCAGCATCATTATCAAGCAACATCGTAAATAAAAATTTAAATGATACAGATACTATAGAATATTATATAAATGTTACAAATAATAGTAGTGAAATTGTAAATGTAGATATTAATGATACAATTCCAACAAGTTTAAGAGTAATTGAATATGAAATAAATGATAATAAAGGTAAAAATGTAGTAGAAACAGGAGCAAGAGAAATAATAGCTTCATTAGAAATAAATAGTAATGATTCAGCTAGATTAACAATAAAAGCAAAACCTTATACTCTAGAAAAAGGAAGAATTGTAGACATTGAAAACAAAGCAACAATAACTTTTGAAAATAATACAATAGAAACAAACAAATTAAATCATACAATAGTAGGAAGCTCAAGTTCATCAGCTGGATTAAGTACTGAACCAGATGGTGTAGAAGGAACTGTTGATGAAGAACAAGCAGAATCAGGTACATATAAAGTAAGTGGAACAGTATGGTTAGATGAAAATAGAAATGGACAAAAAGAAGAATCTGAACAAAAAGTATCAGGTCTTTCAGTAAAACTATATAATAAGCAAACGGGAAAGACAGCATTAGAAATTAATGGTAAGGAACTTGTAACTACAACAAATGATGCAGGAGCATATTCATTTATAAATATAGTTGAGGGTGACTACGTAGTAGTTATTGAATATGACAATATAAATTATGTAATTACGCAATATAAAGCAAAGGATTTATCAGATTCAGAAAATTGTGATTTCGTTGAAGCAAAAATAGATGGAAAAAATGTTGCATCAACAGATAAGTTAGAATTAACACAAGAGAATAAATATAATATAGATTTAGGATTAGTAAAAGATAAGATATTTGACTTAGATATAAGCAAAACAGTAACAAGAATTTCAGTTACAAATACAAAATCAGCTACAAAAACTTATGATTATAACAACTTATCAGTTGCAAAAGTAGAACTTGCAAGCAAAAATGTAGAATTTGCAACAGTTTTAATTGAATACACAATTAGAGTTACAAATAATGGAACAGTTGCAGGATATGCAAAATCAATTATAGATGAAATACCAGAAGGTATGACATTTAGCTCAGAATTAAATAGTAGTTGGTATTTAGGACAAGATAGAAATGCTTATAATACAAGTTTAGCAAATACAATAATAAATCCTGGAGAAACGAAAGAAGTTAAGTTAATATTAAGTAGAAAAATGACAGGTGAAAATACTGGAACAGTTAGAAACACAGCAAAAATATTAACTACATATAATGAATATGGATTAGATGATGTAGATATACAAAATAAAGAAGAAAATGTTCAAGATAAATCTTCAGCAGATGTTGTAATTAATATGGCAACAGGAAAGGAAGTAGCATCAATTACTGGAATTGCATTAGGAATACTTTCAATAATAGCTGTAGGTATCTATGAAATAAAGAAACATATAATAAATAAAATGTATAATATAATATAAGAAAGGAGATAGAAATGAGATTAAAAAGTAAATTAAAATACTTACTAATGACATTAATTATGACCATTATTCTATCTTTAGGTTCATCAGTATTTGCATCTACATTTATGATTCAATATGAAGCAGGCAAAATAGAGCCATATGAATGGAATCCTCAATTCTTTTGTGACCACAAAGGACAGGCTCTTTGGATAAAAAATGTAACAGGAATGGATTTATCATCAAGGTTGCTATCATATTCACCAGTAAATACAATTAAAGCAGAACAAAGTATAGCATTTGCAGCATATACAGCAAGTACTTTAGCCGGAAACATGCAAAATTGGGATTGTGCAGCTATTCAACAAGTAGTTTGGTCATCAGGTCAGTTTAGAGGTTTACCTAATTATCAACAAACATTAGTAAACTATAATAGTGCATATACAACAAGCCCATATTCAAGAAATACAGTAGAAGCAAGATCTAACCAATATGCTAGTTTCTATTATGGAATATTAGATGGAGGACAAAGATTTACATTTAATACTCAAACAAATAATTCAAAGGTTTTAGTTGATTATGATGAAAAAACATATACAGTAGGACCATATAGAATAGATGTTAATACAGGCAATTTAACAGGACCTATAAGAAATGCAAAAACAATACTTTATAATGAATTAGCAGGAATAAATGCAAGAAATTATCCAGGAGCACCAAGATTTGCAACTTATCAAATAACAGGCTTAGATGGAAGAAATATACATTTTGTTGATAGAAGTGGAAATAGAATAGCTTTTCCAAACTGGGGAGAAGAATTTTATATTAGATATAATCCTTATGAAGGAGTAACAACAATAAATCCAAGAATCAATATAAACTTTATTTCAAGGGTAGATTCTGATGTTACTTTATATAAAGGTAGTAGCGAAACATTCAGTGGAACAGTAAACGGTTTATGGGTAAGAAAAGAAAACTTTGATCCATCAAATTATGTAAAAAATGGAACATTAGGTGGAAGTTCTGTAGCTGTAAAAGTATTAGGAGTGACAGATTTGAGAACTACATGGGTTAATGAATTAGTATCATCTAATCCATATAGTTATGTATCACATGAGTATGTAACAGGATTTGATTATACAGCAGAAATGGATGGTCCAGAAAAAGTACAAGAAGTAATAGAAATATTAAATGTAAATCCAGTATTTAATAATGTAAACATAAATTTAGGAGTAAAAGATATTTCTATTGAATTAGGTGGAAATGTATGGGTTGACCTTCCAGGAGTTAAAATAGGAAATTTTACAGGCGTAAGATCAGAAGAAGATTCACCATTTGCAGGAATGCAAGTACAATTATTTGAAGAAAATGGTAGTTTAGTTGATACTACAGTTACAGACAATGAAGGAAAATACCATTTTTATGAATTAGATCCGTTAAAGAAATACTATGTAAAATTCACATATAATGGACAAATTTATCAAAATACATATTATAAAAACAATTTATCAGGCGGATACTCTAATGCAATGGAAGAAAACAGAGAAGAATTTAACAATAAATTTGGAAAGATAGATTCTACTAGCCAAAATTATAAAGTTGGAAATGAATGGCATAAGGCCTATGCTCTTCTATCAAAGCTATCTAAAGAAAATGGAGAATATATTTCAAATGGAAAAGATGAAGATGGTGTAGAGAAAGCATTAACATATCAAGATGCTTGGAATGAATTCCTAGAATTATCAATTTCATCAAAATCTTATAGCAGAGCTTACAGTGGACTTGCAGATTGGTTAAGAAGTAAAGGTGTTGGTAGCAAAGATGTAGATGGAGTTATAACATTTATAAAAGATTCTATGATTACAGCTACAACACTTGTAGATGACCCATTAGAAAACGGAAATAAACGTGTAAAATATCCAGTATATAATAGATTTGTAACAGAAGACATTGAGAATCCACCAGATTCAGTTAGAACGATAACATTAGATAGAAGGTATTATTATTTATATACTAAAGAATCAGATCAAAGTAGATATGTTGATTTTGGAATAAATCTAAGAACAACAGAAGAATTATACCTACAAAAAGATGTTTATAAAGCAACAGTAATAGTAAATGGTAAAAAACATGATTACATGTACTCAAAGAAAAACTTAAACGAAGACGGAAGTTGGAGTGTAGAAGTAAGAGCAGCAGATGAACTATATAATGGATCATACAATTATTCAAGAGAAGTACGTAAATCAGAATATCTATATGATGGTAGTGATTCAGGTTCAACAGATGCAAAAAATCTACAAGTATATGTAACATATAGAATAGCAGTAAAGAATAGATCACAATTATTATACTCAAGCGTAAACGAAATTGTAGATTATTATGATTCAGATCAATATACATTTGACGGAACATTAAATGAAAATGGTACATATACACCAAAAACATATAATGAATATGATGAAAATGGAAATGTAGTAGGAACTTATATTAATTCTTATTTAGGAAGTGATGGAAAAGGAGCAAAACAAGGAGATATTACAATAAGTGATCATACAATTTTTGCAGATAGAGAAAGATCAAAAGAATTATCAAATGGAAATTATAAATATGATTCTCTATACATCACAGGAATAAAATCACCATCAGGAAGTGATAGATTAGCTCCAGGAGAAATAGCTTATGCTTATGTAACATTTAAAGTTAATAATGATCCTGTAACAGGAAAAGTTAAAATAGATCAAGACTTAAATACAGGAAATATAACAGTTGGAAAACGTAATATTGCTGAAATTAATGGATATTCAACATATTATAGTGAAAACTATACAGTACCAGGATATTTAAATGAAGATAATTCAACAGTAGATACTTCAGTATCAAATAAAACAGCAGGTATAATAGATACATTATCAAATGCTGGAAGCTTAGAAGAAGTTGATTTAACGGAAAACGGAGATTTAAGAAGTTCAACAACAAGTGAAGTAGAAAATAGACTAGAAATGGATACAGATAAAGCTCCAAACTTAAAACTTGTTATAGACCAAAATGATGATGACATTAGAAGAATGTCAGGATACGTATTTGAAGATGAGAGAACTGTAACAAACGATAAGGCAGTAGTTGGAGATGGTAAACATCAAGACAATGAAGCCAAAATAAATGGTGTTACAGTAGAATTAGTTGAATTAGTACAAAATGTTGATGAAAATGGTATCTTCTTAGGAAGCTATAGTGGAGAAAAAATTTGGGGAACAAATATATTTGCATTAGGAAATAATGGTATTGAAAAAGTTGGAGAAGAAGATTATACTAGATATTTCAGTGGAATAGGTAAATCAAAGATAATAATAAAAGGACCTGGAATCTTAGATGTAACAGAGGACAATTTAGGTGAGAATAATGGAGAATATTCATTTAAATCAGTTCCAGCCGGAGACTTCTTTATAAGATTTACTTATGGAGATAATATTCAAACAGTATTAACAAATGGAAATAATGAAGTAAATTCAATATTAGGACAAAATGGTTTAAATGCTAAATCATATAATGGTCAAGATTATAAAACAACAACATATCAAACAGAAATAGATCAAAATTCAAGTTATAATGGAATAAAAGGATTTACAGATTATGAAAATCAAAACTATGTAAATGCAACAAACAAATCAGCAATGTATTATTATGATATAGCAAAGAGTGAAAATGTTAAAAATGTATCAGATGCAAAAGATGTATATAGTTATAGAGAAAAAGTAAATAGCTGGTCATCAGGAGCAAATGATAAAACATTACTAAACAATAGAGCAGAAATATTAAATTCATTTGAAAGTTTAGGAACATTTAGATTTAATACTGAAGAAGAACAAAAACAAGCACAAGTAACAAAAATTAATACATTAATAGAAAATACAAAAATGGTTGCACAAACTGGTATTATTGATACAGAAGTTGAATATAACAGTAAACAAACAAGTGGACAAGGAAATGAAAATAAACTTCCATACAGAATAGATGATATTGATTTAGGATTGCAAGAAAGACCAGAAGCACAATTAAAAATGAATAAAGAAATAACAAACTTTAAATTAACTCTTGCAGGAGGCGGAACTTTATTTGACACAACACAATCAGTTCATAATTTATATTATGCTAAACATAATGGACATAAGGCAACATTTGATGGATTTAGATTAATAGGATATGAATTAGGAAGAAATTCAAAACAACTTCCAGAATTGATACAAGCATACATGGATGAAGAATTAATTGCAGGAGCATCAATACAAGCAACATATAAATTAGCAGTAGAAAATGTTGGAGAAGTTGATTATTTAGATAAACAATTCTATTATACAGGAAAGACAGCACATCCAGAAGATAGCAATTATGTATCTAAAACAAATGCTAAATCAATTATAGACTATGTATCAAATGCATCAAGATATGAAGCAAATTATCAAGATATAGATTCAGATTGGAAGGTAATAAATGCTAAAGATATTATTAAATCAACAACAATGGATGATTCAAAGAAATTAATTGTAGATAATACAAAAATAGATGAGGACTTAGTAAATAGACAATATTATGATACAGTATCAACATATAATACATTAATTTCAACAGATAAATTATCAGAGGACTTGTTACCATCAATATTTGGAGGAGATAACTCAAGTACATCAACAACATTAGTATTATCAGCATTGTTATCAAATAAAGAAAATGAAAACTTTGTATATAATAACTTAGCAGAAATTACAGCAGTATCAAATACTCAAGGTAGAAGAATGATGTATTCAGTAGTAGGAAACCAAGAAATGTCAGATCAAAGTCTTGGAGATGATGCAAGTGAAGAAGTTTATACATCAGTTGATTTAGTAACTCCATCAGAAATTGATGCAGATAGTAGTCAAAAGATTGTTATATTACCACCAACAGGTGAAAATAGAAACTATTTACCAATAATATTTACTGGTTTAGCAGTTGCATTAGTACTTGGAGTTGGTATTGTAATTATCAAAAGAAGAATTTAATATATAATTAATTAAATATAAAAAGAAAATATAATCAAATTTATAAAAAATAATCAAATAATGGATTACTGATTAAAGTAATCCATTATTCCGTTATAAATGCCCCAAGCTAATTTAGTTTGATATTCATCAGATACTAATTTACTTTCTTCTTCTTCATTTGATAAAAAGCCACATTCGACTAAGGAGATAGGTATATCAACATGTTTCATAATATATACATTGTCTAATTTTAGTGGCTGTCTATTATTAGGTGTATTTATTGTAGTATTTAAATTATTTTGTATACATGTTGCAAGATTAGTAGAGTTTTCATCACCATCTTTATAGAAGGTTTGCCAACCAGAATACTTACTTTCTGGAATTTTATTAAGATGAATAGAAACAAAGATATCAGCAGAAGATTCATTTCCAATTTTTACTCTATTTTTTATATCAGAAACTTTTTTTTGTGAAATAGTTTGTGAATCCAACTCATAAATTGCATTGTTATCATATCTTGTAAGAATAACAGTTGCTCCACTACTTTCTAAAAGTTTTTGAAGTTTTAAAACAATTTTTAGATTAATACTTGCTTCAGAAGTGCCATCAGAACTTGTTGCTCCTTCGTCCGGAGTACCATGTCCTGCATCTAATACTATTACTTTATTTGTTACAGGTACTGTCATAGTAGGAACTAAAGTAACGTCAGATTTATATTGTAGATTTGAAAAAAGAAAAGATAGGACCAAGCAAGTTGTTATAAGAGATAACCTTTTTATCATAATAAAATCTTGTATAATAAAATATACAAATCTCCTTCTATAAATGTATTTAGGTTTTAAGTTACCTATAAACTATAAAATTAAGAATCTATAATGATTAAGACAGGATTTTATTAATAAAATTTTATGCAAAAGAAAAATAAATATGAAAAGTTTTTAAATATACACTTATAGCAATTTAATGATTTCAAAAATTTAAAACTTAAACAACTTAAAAGCCTGAGGTATAATTACTTCAGGCTTTTCTTGATAATATTTTATACATTTGTATTATTATTTGAATTGTTATTTGGATCAGAATATGTAGCTGAATTATTCATGTTATTGTCTGGAACTTGTGCATTCATATTATTATTTGGCATTTGGTTATCCATGTTTCCATTGAATTGAGGTTGATTGTTCATATTGTTGTTATATTGAGCTTGATTATTCATATTTCCATTATATTGAGGTTGGTTATTCATGTTTCCATTATATTGAGGTTGATTATCCATGTTTCCATTATATTGAGGTTGGTTATTCATGTTACCGTTATATTGTTGTTGGTTATTCATATTTCCGTTATATTGTTGTTGGTTATTCATATTTCCGTTATATTGTTGTTGATTATTCATATTTCCATTGTATGGTTGTTGAGATGCACCATTACTTACATATTTAGGTCCAACATATGGTGTTTTATCAAAAGCTAAAATTAAATAGAATATAAATGGAAGTAATATTAATCCTACGGTGAAAGCGCCATCCTTTCCAAAAGCTTTTGATAACTTATAATTTAAGTATATACTCATACCAATTATTATAAAAGATCCAACAACAGGTATTGCACCAGCTAAATTAACTAAAACAAGCCAAGGACAAACCCCTGCAATTTTATATAAAATTACCATATTATATATTGGAATAAGTGATTTCCAACCATCTTCTCCAGCTTTAGTAAACATTTTCCATTGAGCAATAATAAGTATTACATAAAGAGCAAGTACAAACAATAAAATTAAACCTACTCCAGCAAATATTGCTCCAGCAGCTCCAGCTGCTATTCTACTATTATAATAACTTGATGGGTAGTAACTTCCATAACTATACATAATTTTATATCCCCCTTAAAATTAAATTTAATACATCTATATTTTGACATTTTTATGCATGAATGTCAATATTTAGAACAAAATTTAATAATTTTTTTGACAACTAAATTATACTATGTTATAAATCTATTTATGAGTAAAAAATTATTAATTACAGAAAAACCATCTGTTGCAATGGAATTTGCAAAGGTTATAGGAGAAGGTGGACAAAGGAAAAATGGATATATCGAATCAAAAGATTGGATAATTACTTGGTGTGTCGGTCATTTAGTGACAATGAGTTATCCAGAAAAGTATGATGAAAAACTTAAATTTTGGAGACTGGATACACTTCCTTTTATACCAAAAGAGTGGAAATATGAAGTAATAAAAGATTCAGAAAGACAGTTTGAAATTATAAAAAGTCAATTAATTAGAGATGATATCGATACAATATATGTTGCAACTGACTCAGGAAGAGAAGGAGAATATATTTATAGATTAGTTGACCAAGAAATAAATGTAAAAAATAAAAGTAAAAAAAGAGTTTGGATAGATTCACAAACTGAAGAAGAAATAAAGAGAGGAATAGAGGAAGCAAAAGATTTATCAGAATATGATAGTTTATCAGATAGTGCCTATTTAAGGGCAAAAGAAGATTATTTAATAGGAATTAATTTTTCAAGAATGCTATCAATAATTTATGGAAGAAGACTGGCAAATTCAATAGGGGAGGAAAAAGCATCTATTTCAGTTGGAAGAGTAATGACATGCGTTTTAGGAATGATTGTTGAGAGGGAAAGAGAAATAAGAAACTTTGTTAAATTGCCATTTTATAAAGTATCTGGAAAATTTGCTAAAAAAGTGACAAAGAACATAAATGAAATAGACAATAATGAACAATCAGTTTTATTAGCAGAATGGAAGGTTACAGAAAGTTCTAAAAACTGGCAATCTCCTAAGCTTTATAATGAAGTTGGCTTTAAGAGGGAAAATGACGCAAAAGAGTTTATTAAAAGTCTAGAAGGTAAAAAAGCAGTTGTAGAAGAAGTTAAAAAATCAAAACAAAAAGAAAATGCACCATTATTATTTAATTTAGCAGAAATTCAAAATGAGTGTACAAAAAGATTTAAAATTAAACCAGATGAAACACTAGAGATAATACAAAATTTATATGAAAAAAAACTTGTAACATATCCTAGAACAGATGCGAGAGTACTCTCAACAGCTGTTGCAAAAGAAATTGCTAAAAATTTAAATGGTATAGCTAAAGGTTATAAAGATGAAGAAATACAAGGTTTTATAAAGCAAATGAAAGAAGAAAAATTTTCTACCAATTTGTTAAAAACGAAATATGTAAATGATAGCAAAATTACTGACCACTATGCAATTACTCCAACAGGGCAAGGATATGAAAATTTACCAAAATTACCAGAGCTTCAAAAGAATGTTTATAATATAATAGTAAAAAGATTCTTAGCAATATTTTATCCACCAGCAGAATACGAAAAGTTAAATATTGTTTTAAATATAGATGGTGAAAAATTTAATGCAAGTTCAAAAGTATGTACCAAAAAAGGATATTTAGAAGTTCTAAAAAAACAAAAAGATGATATGGCTAAAAAGGATAAGGATGTTTCAGAAAATGTAGGAGAGATAAGCAATGGTAAAGATAAAAATAATGAGACTTTGCAAGAGTTTAAAGTAAAAAAAGGTGAAATTTTGGACATAGATAATTTTGAAATAAAAGAGGCAGAGACAACTCCACCATCAAGATATAATTCTGGTTCAATGATCTTAGCAATGGAAAATGCGGGAAAATTAATAGAAGATGAAGAATTAAGAGAGCAAATTAAAGGTGCAGGAATTGGAACAAGTGCAACAAGAGCAGATATAATAAAGAAATTAGAAAGAATAAAGTACATAGAAATTAATACAAAAACTCAAATTATGACTCCAACAAAAAAAGGAGAATATATATATGACATAGTTCATTCTTCAATGCCAGATATGTTAAACCCTAAGCTTACAGCAAGTTGGGAAAAAGGATTAGACATGGTAGCAAAGAAAGAGATAAAATCTGATGAATTTATGACAAAACTTAAAAATTATATAAATAATAAATTCGACAAGCTAGTAATAAGATAGAAAATTAAAAAATTTATAAAAAGTTTTAAATAATATTAAATATTTTATTAGCAAAATAGTGATGGAATTATAGTAAATATTGATAAAGAGTTGAAATATTATAAAAAAATTAAAAACTGGACAATTTGAAAAAAATATGTTATAACTATAAAGAAGATTGGAGGTATAGTATCATAAATAAAATAAAAAAAGTAGTAATAGGAATACGAACACTTATAAAATTATTTGTAATACTAATAGTTGCAGCTATTGTTATTGTATCTATAATACAATTTACATATAAACAAACATATAGTGTAAGCCTAAATGGTGAAATAATAGGTTACACTAAAGACAAAATAAATTTACAAAAAAGAATTAATGATTACATTTCTTCTGGAAATGGAGATGATGTTGCTTTTGTTGAAGTAAAAGATTTACCAGTTTATACATCATGTTTATTAAAAAGAAATGTAGAAACAAATGATGATGAGATTTTTGAGAAAGTTGCATCATCAGGAACTGCGTATTATAAGTATTATGCAATAACTAACAATAATACTGAAAAAGTATATCTTGAAAATTTTCAAGATGCAGAAGAAGTAATTAACAAATTAAAAGAAAAGAATAGTGCAAATTCTAGCAAGCTTGGAATAGTTGAAAAATATGAAACTGCAAAAGCAGAATTTAAAGATGTTGAAACATCTGTAAATGAATTATATGAAAAAAAGGTTACTTATGTCAGTCCATATAGAAATATTGGAACAACAATAATTAATGAAGCAAGTGTTCCAACTGATTTAGGAATTACATTAATTAGACCAATATCAGGTATAATTTCTTCAAGATTTGGAATAAGAGCAAGAGATAATCATAAAGGACTTGATATAGCAGCACCAAAGGGAACAGCTATAAAAGCTGCAGCAGCTGGGAAAGTTATCTTCTCAGGAAATGGCGCTGGTCATGGATACTCTGGTTATGGAAATGTTGTTGTAGTGCAATCAACAAGTTCAGTTGTTATTTTATATGGACATTGTAGTGAAGTAAATTGTATGACAGGTGAAGAGGTAGCACAAGGACAAATTATTGCTAAAGTTGGTTCAACCGGTATTTCATCAGGAAATCATTTACATTTTGAAATAAGATATAATGGAAGTGCAATAAATCCACAAAATTATGTATATAATTAAAGTTGATGACATTGCCTCAAATTAAGTGTAATTTTTTATAAAAAGAAGAGGGGGCCTATTTTGAACTATACTCTAAAAAGTAGAGTTTAGAAAAAAGGATACCCTCTTTAAATCATTTTTATTCTTCTTCTAATTCTGTTATATTAATGTGAACATCTTTTAATTGTTCATCTGTTACTACACTAGGTGAGCCCATAAGTACATCTTTTGCTTTTTTATTTTTAGGAAATGCAATTACCTCTCTTATATTATCAGAATTAGCAATTAACATTATCATTCTATCTAGACCAGGAGCACATCCTGCATGTGGTGGTGTACCATATTGAAATGCTGTGTATAAAGCTCCAAATTTATTTTTTACATCTTCTTCTGTATATCCTGCTATTTCAAAAGCTTTTACCATTATTTCTGGATTATGATTTCTAACAGCACCTGATGCTAATTCATAACCATTACATACTAAGTCATATTGATAAGCTAATATATCAAGTGGCTCCTTTGTATTTAAAGCTTCTAGTCCACCTTGAGGCATTGAAAATGGATTATGACTAAAGTCTATTTTTTGTTCATCTTCATTATATTCATACATAGGAAAATCAACAATCCAACAAAACTTAAAAATATTTTTTTCTATAAGATCTAATCTCTTTCCAAGTTCTATTCTAACTAAACCTGCTATTTTTTGTGCTTTAGCAAACTCATCTGCTATAAAGAATATTGCATCTCCAGCTTTAGCACCTATTTCAGTTTTTATTTCATCAGTAACGAATTTAGTTATTCCACCTACTAAGTTGTTATCTTCATCTACTTTTACCCATGCTAAACCTTTTGCATCTGCTTCATTTTTTGCAAACTCTTCCATTTGATCGAAGAATTTTCTTGGCTCTTTTGCGCCTTCTGGAACAATAATTACTTTTATAGTTTTATCTTTAAAAGCCATAAATTCAGTATTTGAAAATAATTCTGTTGCATCTTTAATAATAAGTGGATTTCTTAAATCAGGCTTATCTATTCCATATTTCTCCATAGCTTCTCTGTAAGGTATTCTGACAAATGGTCCTTCTGTAACTTCATAATTACTATGTTCTTTAAATACTTTAGGTATAACATTTTCTATTACTGCAAAAACGTCTTCTTGTGTAGCAAATGACATTTCTAAATCCAATTGATAAAATTCTCCTGGTGCTCTATCTGCACGAGGATCTTCATCTCTAAAGCATGGTGCTATTTGATAATATTTATCAAAACCAGAAACCATTAGCAATTGCTTGAATTGTTGTGGAGCTTGAGGAAGTGCATAGAATTTACCTGCATGTAGTCTGCTTGGCACTAAATAATCCCTTGCTCCTTCTGGTGAAGAATTTGCAAGAATTGGAGTTTGTACCTCAGTAAAGCCTAATTCATCCATATGATTTCTAATTGATTTCATTATTTTTGAACGAAGCAAAATATTGTTATGCAATTTTTCATTTCTCAAATCTAAATATCTATATTCTAGTCTTAAATCTTCTCTAACACTATTAATATCTATTTTTTCAGAGTTGATTTCAAAAGGTAAAACACTTTTACACTTTCCTAAAATTTCTAACTCTTTTACAATTACTTCAATTTCTCCTGTTGGAATTTTAAGATTTTTATTTGTACGCTCTTTAACTGTTCCAGTAACACTTATGACAGTTTCTGGAGTTACTTCATTCATAGTATCTTTTAACTCACTAGATATTACAAGTTGTGTAATACCTTTTTCATCTCTTAAATCTACAAATTCAATTTCTCCTAAATTTCTGATTCTTTGTACCCAACCAGCTAAAGTAACTTCTTCATTTACATTTTTTAAATTAAGTTCACCACAATTATGATCTCTATACATTTTTTTACTCCCTTTATGCATTTTTTCTTAGTTTTAGATAATATTTTCATATTCCATTTTTTCATAGACTACTTTACACTATCATGCATTTTCAATAACTTATTTTTTTACTATCTATCATAAGATGTATCTTCAGTGCCAGTTTTATATTCATCTAAATCTTCGGTATTATCTTGATTTTTAAATGAATTGTTATAATCTATTTCTTCTCTGATTCTTTCTTTGACATCAGATGTCATAAGCTCTGAAATATCTGTTAAGAACGCTTTTAAATTACCTTGATAAGGATCTGTTTCAATAAAATGTTGATTTTGTGAATATGATTCTATTAAATCCTTATTTTGTAATAAGCAATCATTATATATACCTACACTTTTTCTATTAACTAGTCTTCCTTCTTTACCTTTTCTTGCAATACTAGTTTCAGGTGATGTAAGAAAATTATATACTAAAGGTTTATAGCCACTTATAAAATCTGTATCTAAAATTTCAAATATAGTATATTCATCATGACGTGATAATTCACTAAATATTACGGCATAATCTAGCCATGGAATTCTATCTAATATTCCTCTATCATAAAGTACAATTCTTGGTTCTTTATTAGCCATATCCTCACTTAGATTTTTTATAATTTCTGCTACCATCCATACGTTATATTCTTCTGTTCCTTTATCTTCTATAGGATTATACTCTGCTGTTTCTTGTCTTACTTGAAATTTTATTCCTTTTTTCTCAAATAAATTTTTCATAGCATTTGAAATTGTAGTTTTTCCGCTTTTTGGAGTTCCCACAAGCTCAATAAAAATAGGACCTTCACCTATTTTGCTCATGTTTTCTTTAATATAGTCTAAATTTTTTTCAATATTTTCCATCTTTTGTTTCATTTTTTGTGCATTTTGTGTTTCCATTTTCTTCTCCTAAAATAATTTTTTTAATATTGTTTCATATCTCTCAAATAATTTGTTCTCTTTTGTATTCATAATAACCGCATTATACATTTGAGTATAATACCATTTTTGTTCATCTTTAGGTTTATTAAAACTTTTCCACACTTCTTCACCTATATCTTGATATACTGAATAAAGTGTTTCTAAGTTGTTAATTTTGTCAGCACATTCTACTAATTTTCCTTCTTCACTAGCTGTTTTAATTTTATTTATTGCTTCTTGTTTTCTTTCTTTCCATTCAAGTTTTTTATTTTCTGTTACTTCTAAAATAATATTTGCAATATTTTCTCCAAACTCATTTTTTACATCTTCAAAGGTATATTTAGTGTCTTCTAAAACATCATGTAAAATACCAGCTATAACACAGTTTGTGTTAGCTCCTGACCTTTGTAAAATCATTCCAACTGTAAAAGGGTGAAATATCATATCAACATCTTTTTCTGTTTTTCTTTTTTGACCATTATGAGCTTTGGTAGCAAAATAAATTGCATAGTCTATTAATTCTATGTTGTTTCTTTTCATGTTTACAATTTTTTTCCTTCCTGTTATTTCAATTCTAAGCGATTTTTATATTAATTAATTGCAATATTTACATTTGCTATTGCATATTCTTTTAAGTGAGATAAACTTATATCGATGTTTAATTCCTCAATATTAATTTCTGAATCAAAGCATTTTTTTTCATCAATTCCAGAAAAAACTACATAAGGTCGTCCATTTTTGTCATTTAGTATTTCTACATTCTTCCACGAAATAGCATATTTATCAGTTAAATATTTTGATATTGCTTTAAAAATAGCTTCTTTTGCAGCAAATCTTGCAGCATAATGTTCAAATTTTGCCTTTTTCTTACTTTCACAATATTCTATTTCATTTTGAGTAAATACTGTTTCTGCAAATGCTTTATTTTCAAATGCTTTTTTTATTCTTTCAACTTCGATTATATCTGTTCCAACTGTAATCTTCATTCAAAAATTTCCTTATAAATTTTTTATAAAATTATCCTAACCAATTTCCAAGGTTAATTACTCCTATAATTATAAAAACTACAAATAAGATAATCAAAAATCTTTTTGTCATCAAATTTTCATTTAATTTATTATTTTTATATAATAAGTCAAATTGGTTTTCTGTTTTTATATATTTTTCTTCTAAATTTAATTTTTCTTTTAATTCTTCATTATATTTATCTTTGTCTGTTTCCTGAACTGTATATACTTTTTGAGTAAATTCAACAAAATCATTTCTAGCTTTATCAAATAAATTAGGATTTTGTAATTCTTTATTAATTTTATTTAGATATACTAATTTATATAATTGTAAAATATATGAATATTTATGTTCTTCTTTTCCATCCTTTAATTCATAAGCATCCTCTGATCTTAGATTTATTTCTTCCATTTTTTGAATATCTTCATATTTGGTTAATTTATTAAGTACTTTCTTATCGTCAGTTATAGCAAAACATACTCCTGTATTAAAACATACGACTTCAGAATCATTTTTTATGAAAACATTACAAGTATATCTGCTACAAATTGCAGATTTCAAATCATTTTTTAGATTTTCATATTCTTCAAATTCTTCTTTTAAACCTAAATTATATGACCAAAATAAGTATTCTCTCATGGTTGGCATAAAGTAATCATATAATGCTTTATCTTTTTTCTTGTCAAAAATTTTCATTTTGTACTTGTCTTCTAGCAACATTTCATAATATCCAGCCATTCTTTTTTCATCAATTAAATAAGGATAAACCTTTAATTTCTTTTGTTCCATTTTACTATTATTCCTTGTAAAATATATTTAGGTTTTTTAGGATACCTATAAACCATTTATTCATCAATGTCAGTATAATAATTTGCATTTAAATCTGGAGCTAAATGCCATTTATTTATAAAGCTTATTACTGTGTTTTGTGCAAATTCATATTTTGGTTCAACTACAACTTTTCCAGTTGAATCAATTGCTCCCCATTTCCCATTTATTTTTATTGCTGAATATCCATAATCATTTTGTTCTGTTGCATCATCATAGATATAATCAACGATAACAATGCCATTTTTATCTACAAATCCATATTTATTATTTTTCTTTGATAAGAATAAAGTATTTGCTGCTAAAACATCTTTAACATCTTTTGGTTCTAATTTAAAATTATAATATTTGTATTCACCATTTTGTCTAACTTTGACATATCCTAATTTGGTATTTATTTCTGAAACAATACCAGTTGTTTTTATAGAAAATAAAGTGTCTAATAAATCAGATTCTCCGTTTTCTTTTTCTGCTTCTATAAATCCTTCCTCACTCATATATGCAATAAAATTATATTGAAAGTCGAGTTGAGTATTTCCATTTATAGTTATGATTCCGTATTTCCCATTTTTCTTAGCTATGTAATTTCCATCAAATGCATATTTTAATTCATCATAATCAGTAGATAATAATTTCTCGCCTTGTGATGAAATTAATCCATATTTATCATTTTCTTTTATGATTACATTACCATTATCAATACTTACAGCTTCTTTAAAGGCGTTTTTTAATTTTATTTCTCCATCTGCATTAATTAATTCTATATCTTGACCTTCTATTACAACATACATGTCACTTCTTGTTACGTTTTTTATATCATCATATTTACAATCTAGAATTTGTTTTTTATTATAATTTATAATTCCATAACCATTATTATTCTTTACAATGTATCCATCTTCATATCTATCTGTTAGGCTTTTGATTTCAGTATATTCATTTTCAATAATAATACTTCCACTATTATCAACTAATCCTTTTTTTCCATCTTTTTCAGTAACATAGCTTTTTGTAACATTTTCTAAAGGAGTAATTGATGAATATTCTGGTTCTGCAAGAACTTTACCACTAAAATTTATTAATCCATATTTTCCATCTTTTTGTACTTTTAAAACGTTATTATCAAAAAAAACATTTCCATCTTTATCAATATTTTGCATTGCTTCTATTTGAGAATAATCACTAAATAATTTATTCCCTTTATCATCTATTGCATAAGATGTGTATGTTCCATTTTCTAAATTTACATCTTTTTGAACAATAAAGATTGCCTTACTTGAGTCAGGTATAAGTATCATTTCTTCATAAGTAGGTTCTATTACTATATCTCCTTTTGAGTTAATTACTCCCCATTTATCGTTAGTATTAACTGCTATATATGAATTTACTACATTTTTCCCTTGAGCTTTATTTTTTAATTTTGGATAATTTACCATTAAGACTATTATCATTATTATTACTGCAAATGCTAGTCCAACAGCGAGTACTTTTTTCATATTTAGCTTTGGTTCACCGTCATATCTTTTTCCTCTACTCATATTTTTATTTTAGTATATTTTTAAATGAAAAATTAAAAAAATGATATACTATAATCTCCTTTCTTTTTTTATTAAAAGTCAACTATAATATATCAAGTTTTTACTTTTTTTTCAATAATTTTTTAGTATTTTATTAATGTTTTTATAAGTTGAAATTAAATATTGGAATTAGAAGTATTAAAAATGTATAAAAAGCTGCAATTAATCCTTGCAAGAATTTTCCTAGTAAATATTTTTTAATTGATAATTTATTTTTAGAAATTATACTTAAAACTTGTAAAGTTATACTAATTCCTCCAAATCCTAAAAGAAAGGCTGATGCAATAACATTGTAAGAAATATTTTTTAAATGTATTGCAGAAATAGCGCTTAAACCATTAGTAAATTCTATTATTCCCGTAAAGATGCCTAAAACTAAATTTTGATTAAAGCCAAATGTTTTAGAGACCATATTTGAAATTAATATTAAAATTTGACTTTTTTGCAAAATAGATATAATTACTGAAAAAAGAGTAACAAATCCACCAATCATCAAAATAGTTTTAATACTATTTAATATGCTATTACCAAGAATTCCTCCAAGTTCTGAAAGTCTTATGTCAGGCTTTTTTTTAATTGCATTAGACATTTCAGAATTAATACTTGATTTTTTTCTAGAAAAAATCCCTAAAAGAATTCCTACAGTTATTGATGCTAAAATATGAGTAATTAGTAAGATTGCTCCAATTGTAGTGTTAGCATAAAAAGCAGTGCCAACAGTACCTAAAACAAAAAGAGGACCGGAATTATTAGTAAAACAAAGCATTCTTTCTGCTTCTTCTTTAGTACAATTTTTATTTTCATATAAATTAGAAACAATCTTTGCTCCAACAGGGTATCCACTTATTATTCCCATAATAAAAGCAAAAGCACTAGCTCCAGGAACATTAAAAATAGGTCTCATTAATTTATCTAACAATTTACTTAAGTAATAAACAACATTTGTATTTCCAAGTAATTCAACAGCAACAAAAAAAGGAAACAAAGATGGAACTACATTGTTTGCCCAAAGCTTAAGACCAGAAAGAGCAGCATTTAAGCTTGAGTTTGAAAAAAGCACTAAGCATAATGTAAATAATACAAATAAAATTGATAAAAGATTTTTTCTTAAAAAAACAAAAATTTTCATAATTAATAAATATGATTGTACAAAATAATTATGATTGATTTTTTTAACAAATTATTGTATAATTAGAGCATAAAAATATTAAAAGAAGGGGGAATCGATATGGAATATAGATATCGCCCAGAGGGTGTATGTTCACAAGAACTAATTTTTAATATTGAAGATGGAAAAGTAATGGATCTAAAAGTTATTGGAGGCTGTTCGGGAAATTTGCAAGGAATTGCACAACTTGTAAAAGGTCTTCCTATTGATGAAGTTATAGAAAGATTAAAAGGAATTAAATGTGGGTTTAAATTAACATCATGTCCTGATCAGATTTCAAAAGCATTAGAAAACTATAAAAATATAAGGAAATGATATGAATTACATATTAAGAGATTTAGCTGAAACTAAAGCGTATCAATCATTTATAAAAGAGAATAGGTACCCGATAAATTTATCGGGTTTAGTTTGCGTATCTAAAAGTGCATTAATTTCTTTATTTCAAAAAGAAAAAAATAAAAAGGTTTTAATTATAACATATAATGAAATTCAAGCACAAAGATTAATTAGAGATTTATCATATTTTACTTCTAATGTTGTTTTTATGCCTAAAAAAGAGATTGCTGTTTATGATTATGATGTAGAAAGTAATGATATTGCATATAAAAGAATTGATGTCTTGAACAAGATGAACACAGAAAAATCATTAATTGTAGTTACAACAATTGAGGCAGTAATGCAAAAAATGATAGACAAAAAAAGTTTATATGACAATGTATTAAAAATTTCGGTTGGAGATGAAATTAATTTAGATAAAATAAAAGAAAATCTTGTGAATCTTGGATATGAGAGAAAATCGTTAGTAGAAAATAGAGCGGAGTTCAGTATTAGAGGAGATATTATTGATGTTGCTTTAAATGAAACAGATGGAATAAGAATTGAACTTTGGGGTGATGAAGTTGATAACATTAGAAAATTTAATTTAACTTCTCAACGTTCCACAGAATCTGAAAAAAATGTGGAAATTTCACCTGCAAAAGAAAGTATATTAGTAACTTCTCTTGATAAAATTTGTAATAATATAAAAGGAGAAAAATTAACATTAGATGAAGAAATTGTTACAGATTTAGAGCAAATTAAAGAGGGTAATTTTGAGAGTAAAATAGAAAAATACTTTAATTCTTTTTATGAAAAACAAAACAATCTTTTAGGTTATGCAAATGGTTTTGAAATATTTGTTGATGAACCTGAAAAGGTAAATCAAAGAATAAAAGGTATAAAAGAAGATAACAAAAATTTAATTAAAGAATTAAGATTAAGACATAAAAAAGCTCCAGAAGCATTAGAAAATATAATTCAATTTGAATTTGAAGAAAAGAATGTAATTAATTTAAAAGAAACAGATGAAAAAGGAATTCATTTTGAATTTAGAGAAGTTAATCTTTTTAAAGGTGATATTAAAAATTTTGAAATAGGAATTAAAGAAGGAATTCAAAACAAAAAGAAATTAATTATTTTAGCTGGAGATAAAGAAAACAGAAGTAAGATTTCTAAATTAGTAGAAAATATTACAAAAGGAAATGTAATAAAGGTAGATGATTTAGATAATATAATTTTAAAACCTAGTCAGATTGTTGTAGCATTAGGTTCTCTTTCTAGTGGATTTGAGAGTAAAGAAAATGGTCTTGAAGTAATTAGTAGCGATGAATTTTTAAATGTTTCAAAAAAGAAAACTCAAAATGTAAGTAATACTTTTAAATCTGGAGAAAAAATTGTTTTTGCTGATTTAAAAGTTGGAGATTTAGTAGTTCATAGGAATCATGGTATAGCTGTTTTTGGCGGAGTAAAAACAATTAAAGCAGATGAATCGACTAAAGATTATATAATTCTTAATTATAGAGATGGAGATACTTTATATGTACCAACGGAAAATTTAGATAATGTTCGTAAATATATTGGCAGTCAAGATGGAGTAAAACTAAGCAAACTTGGCTCAAAAGAATGGAAAGAAACAAAGGCAAGAGTAAAGGGAAATTTAAGAACTATTGCAAAAGAGTTGATACAATTATATGCAAGAAGGGAACACTCAAAAGGATTTGCTTTTTCTAAAGACACGCCTTGGCAAAAGCAATTTGAAGACAGTTTTCCTTATCAAGAAACCAATGACCAATTAAGATGCATACAAGAAGTAAAATCAGATATGGAAAATCCTAGACCTATGGATAGACTTCTTTGCGGAGATGTTGGCTATGGAAAAACAGAAGTTGCTATACGTGCAGCATTTAAGGCTGTAATGGATGGCAAACAAGTTGCATACTTAGCGCCAACAACAATACTCGCCAACCAGCAATATCAAGAATTTAAAAGAAGAATGAAAGAGTATCCAATTACAGTTGAACTTTTAAATAGATTTAGAACTGCAAAACAACAAAAGGAAATTGTTCAAAAACTAAAAATAGGAAAAGTAGACATTGTAATAGGAACACATAGAATGCTTAGTAAAGATGTAGATTTTAATAATCTAGGACTTTTAATAATAGATGAAGAGCATAGATTCGGTGTAAAAGCAAAAGAAAAAATAAAAACTTACAAACAAACTGTTGATGTATTAACTATGACAGCTACGCCAATTCCTAGAACATTGCAAATGTCCATTGTTGGAATAAGGGATATGTCAGTTATATATGAACCTCCTCAAAGTAGAAAGCCAATTCAAACTTATGTGTTAGAATATGATAAAGAAGTTATAAGAGAAGCTATAACTAAAGAACTTGAAAGAGACGGTCAAGTATTTTATATCTATAATAATGTAACAAATATTTCTGCAAAAGCAATGGAAATTTCTGAATTAGTTCCAGAGGCAAAAGTTGGTTTTGCTCATGGAAAAATGTCTGGAAGTCAGATAGAAGAAATAATGCAGGATTTCATTGATAAGAAAATAAATGTACTTGTGTGCACAACAATTTTAGAATCTGGAATTGATATTCCTAATGCTAATACCATAATAGTTGAAAATGCTGATAGATTTGGCTTAGCACAACTATATCAAATTAGGGGAAGAGTTGGAAGAAGCAATAGACAGGCTTATAGCTATATAACATATAGAAAAGATAAAATGATAAGTGAAGATGCAAGTCAACGTTTGAAAGCTATAAAAGAATTTACTGAATTCGGATCTGGCTTTAAAATAGCAACTAGAGATCTTCAAATAAGAGGCGCAGGAAGTCTTTTAGGAGAATTTCAAAGTGGCCACATGGAGCAAGTTGGATACGATATGTATACAAGGCTATTAAATGAGGTTATAAAAGAAGAAAAAGGTGAAAAAGTAGAAGAGAAAATTGATGTTACAATAGAATTAAAAATATCTGCTTATATACCAGAAGATTATATAGAAGATGCAAGCCAAAAAATAGAGATTTATCAGGATATAGCAAATTGCAAGACTGAGCAAGATTTAAAAAACATAGTTGATGAAATCGTTGATAGATATGGAAAAATGCCTATTGAAGTTAATAATTTAATTGATGTAACAAAAATTAAAAATATGGCTAAAGAAAAAAATATTATAAAAATTCAAGCAAGACCAATGGGGATAGTATTTACTTTTTCTGAATTTAACACTGAAAACGTAGACAAACTAATACAAAAATACAAAAGTGATATACATTTTTCCGCTATAGGTAAACCTTATATTACCTTAAAAATTAATAATAATGAGATAGAAGAAGTAAAGGAATTTATTAATACGTTAGTATAAATCTTGATATCTTTAAAACATAATTAATGCAAATAAAAGTAGAAAGGAACTATGAAATGATAATATCTAGTAAGGATAATGAAACTATAAAAGAAATCCGAAAATTAAAAGAGAAGAAATATAGAAAAAATAAATTTATTGTAGAAGGCATAAAAATGGTTGAGGAAGCAATAAATGAAAAACAAAATATTGAACTTATAGTAATTAAAGAAGGAACTGATATAAATATAGATTTGTCAGATTATAAAGTTATAGATGTTACTGAAAAAGTATTTAAAGACCTTACAGATGTTGTAGCGCCACAAGGGATTTTAGCAGTAATTAATAAGAATGAAAAAAAAGATATAGATGAAAAAACTGACTATATTGTAGCTTTAGATGGAATACAAGATCCGGGAAATATGGGAACGATTTTAAGAACTCTTGATTCTGCTGGAATAAATCAAGTTATAGTTTCTAAAGATACAGTAGATTGTTTTAGCCCTAAAGTAATAAGGTCAACTATGGGAGCAATTTATAGAATAAATGTGATAGAAGTTAATAATCTGGTGGAAACTTTAGAAGATTTAAAGAATAATGGATTTGAAGTAGTTGTAACATCACTAAAAACTGACAATAGTATTTATGATGTTAATTATTTAAAAAAGATAGTAGTAATTGGAAATGAAGCAAATGGAGTATCTAAAGAAATTATGGATATTTCAGATAAAAAAGTAAAGATTCCGATGCTTGGAAAGACTGAAAGCCTAAATGCTTCTGTTGCAACAGGAATAATGGTTTACGAATATGTTAGACAAAAATTAATTAAGTAGAAAACTTAATAAAAATATTAATAAATAAAATGTATCATAAATACAATATTTAAACAAGATTTTTTAAAAAATAAATTATTACAAATTAATAACAAATAAAAAACTATAAATCTGGTAAACTCATTGAAGTATTTGAGTTATAAGATTTATAGTTTTTTTATTAAGTTTTCTACTTAATAAAAATCAAGATGATAAAAACGAGGAGAAAAAAGAGAATGAAAAAAATAATAAACTATAAAGAAAAAGGAATTACATTAGTAGCATTAGTAATAACTATAATAATACTTTTAATATTATCAGGAGTAACACTAAATACGGCGTTAAATGAAAATGGATTGTTTAAAATGGCAAAGAAGGTAACAAACGAGTATCAAAACTCAGAAAGACAAGAACGAGATGCAATTGAAGAAATAACAAAAGAGTTGGGAAAAATATCGATAGACTATAATGATTATGTAGGGGCATATGTAACGGGATATAATCCTAAAACTGTAACAACAGAACATCCATATACAATAGGAACCACAACATCAGGAAATAAACAAGCTCAAAACTTTACTACAGAGGAAATGAAATGGAGAATTTGGGATTATGATATAAAAACAAAAAAAATAAGATTAATATCAAGTAAACCAACAAATGATAGATTAGTATTAGGAACTGCTCAAGGATATAATAATGGAGTATGGGCAGTAAATGAAATATGTAGAGAATGTTATGGAAGCGATAAAAACCGGAATAACAGTAGCAAACTTAAGAAGAACTGATATACAAAAAGTAAGCACATATGATTATAAGAATTATGAAAAAACTCAAAAAATATCGTCAACATCGGCAGAAACAATATATTTTGGAAGTAGCAAAACATATGATAATAATAATAAATATCCTTCAATGTGGGAAAAATATGATTCACAATGGACATATGGATACGATGGGAAAACAGAAACAGGAAGTGATAAAGAATGTGAAATGTGGGAAAGAGAATATGAAGAAGGCACAATGACTGGTGAAGGTAAAGGAGATGCTAATACAACTTTTAGACAATCATACTATGACCATGCTTATAAAAAGGATGAGTTTATAAATGAGACGTATTATGACTTATTATTTATTGATCCAGAAACGGGAGAGCCTTTTACGATTTGGTACTGGCTAGCGGGTCGAGGTGTTGAATTAGAGAGATTATATTGTGGTTTCGGGCTACAATATGTGCGCACTACTAAGAGTGCTTGCAATGTACTTTGTTACAGCTTATATAAGTCTAATCGGTAGCAAGACTATTGCCAGTAATTGCGGCCTTCGTCCCATGGTTTCTATTGATTTGACATCTAGTGGATACAGTTTAGAAAAACAAGTAGGAGTTAACAATGAATTGACATTTAAATTGGTTGAGAATAAGAACTAGCAAGGTAGTCAAGTCTAGTGTGTAAATTTTTATCTCTAATATATTTTAAATTAAAGCGCCAATAATTGGTGCTTTTTTCTACTATTTGAAAATTTATTGAAAATTGACAAACATATAAAAAAATAGTACAATATATAGTGTATAAATATAAGAAAAAGATAGGGGAAAAAGTATGCCGAGTAGTAATAATATAAACTCCGAAAAGTTTATATCAAAGACAAAAGTATATTTAATTATTATAGCAATTCTAATGGTAATAATATGTGTATTTAATTACAGATTAATTCCAGTAGGAATTGCATTATTTACATTAATATTGTTATATACAAATTGGACAAATAAGAAAAGAAAAGCAGAACTTTCAGAGCAATTAAAGGATTTAACATTAGATGTAAATGAAACTGCAAAGACAACTTTAATAAACTCACCTTTTCCTTTAGCAATAATAGAGTCATCAGGAAATATAATATGGAAAAGTGAAAAATTTGTTATAGAATTTAATGAGACTAATATAAATGATAGAATTGAAGATATACTTAAAGAAATAGAAACGACAATAGAAAATTCTGAAAATAAAAATAAAGGAACTATAAATACAGAAATAGAGATAAATGAAAAAAATTATTTAATACAAGGTTCTTATGTAAAAAATAAAAAATCACATAAAAAAGATGAATACACGTCAATTATTTATTTTATAGATAATACATATACAAGAAAACTAGAGCAAAAAGAAGAAGATAAAGATATCTCTGTTGGAATAATAATGATAGATAACTATGAAGAAATAAATCAAAGAATGTCTTCAGAATTAATACCATTATTAATAACACAGGTTGAAAAAATTATTTATGATTGGGCATCTAAGTATAATGCACTAATTGTAAAATCTGATAGAGATACATTTTTATGTATTATTGAGCAAAAAGAGTTGATTAAAGCAGAGCAAGATAAAATGACAATACTAGATGAAATAAAAGAAGCTAAATTGCCAGAAGAAGAAATTTCTGAAATATTTTTGCCTACATTAAGTATTGCATTTTCTGATGATGGAGATACCTTTACTGAAAAAATGAATTCAACAAAAGCAGTAATAGATATAGCATTAGGTAGAGGTGGAGACCAAGCAATAGTTAAAATTGATGGAAAATATGAGTTCTTTGGTGGAAGAACCCAAGAGATAGAAAAAAGAACTAAGGTTAAAGCAAGAATGATTTCACATGCACTAAAGGAACTTATACAAGAGTCTGATAATGTTTTAATTATGGGACATTCAAATGGCGATATGGACTCAATAGGTTCAGCTATGGGATTATATAGACTTACATTAACCTTAGGAAAAGAAGCAAAAGTAATAAATGAAGTTTCTGGAATTGGGCTTGAAAAATTTATAGAAACAGCTAAAAAAGATGAAGAATATACGGAATGTTTTGTAAATGTGGAAGAGGCACAGAACTATATAAAACCAAATACATTACTAATTGTAGTTGATACAAATAAAAGAAATTATGTGGAATCAGTTGAAATATTAGATGCAATTCCAAGGGTAGTTGTAATAGATCACCATAGAAGAAGTACAGATTATATTGAAAATGCAGTTTTAACATTTCACGAGGTATATGCATCATCTGCAGCAGAATTAGTTACTGAAATATTAGAATATTCACAAACTGATATTCAACTTAAAAATATAGAAATAGAAGCATTATATGCAGGTATAATGCTTGATACTAAAAACTTTACATTTAAAACTGGTGTTAGAACATTTGAAGCAGCAGCATATTTAAGAAAATGCGGTGTAGATATAATTAAAGTAAAAAAATGGTTCCAAAGTGACCTAGAGACATATCAAGCAATATCAAATATTGTATCTCAATCTGAAATAATAAATAATAATATAGCAATTTCAATGTATGAAAATAATGATAAAAATGCAAATATTATTGCAGCAAAAGCAGCAGACGAATTATTAACAATAGGCGGTATAACAGCATCATTTGTACTTGGAAAAAATGATGATAAAGTATATATTAGTGGAAGGTCTATTGGAGATATAAATGTTCAAATAATACTTGAAAAGCTTGGCGGTGGCGGACACATTACATTAGCAGGAGCTCAACTTGAAAACATAAGCTTAGAAGATGCAAAACAAGAACTTATAAATAGAATAAATGAATACTTTTTTGAAATAGAAAGCTAATATTCTGCAAAGAAATATTATAAAAATTGAAAAAAATTGAAGATTATTCATTTGAATCTGATTGTTAAGTATAAATTAATATTATATAAAAAGGAGTTTATTATGAAGGTTATACTTTTAGATAATGTTAAAGGCGTGGGAAAGAAAGATGAAGTAATAAATGTAAATGACGGATATGCAAGAAATTTTTTGTTTCCTAAAAAGTTAGCAGTAGAGGCAAATGACGGAAATCTTTCAAAATTAAAATCAAAACAAGATTCAAAAGCATTCAAAAAAGGAGAAGATAAAAAGCAAGCATTAGAGTTAAAAGAAAAATTGAGTAAAATAACTTTAAAAATATTTGTAAAAGCAGGGGAAAATGGAAAAATTTTTGGTGGCGTAACATCAAAAGATATTGCAGATAAATTAAAAGAAAGTTACAATATAGAAGTTGATAAAAAGAAAATTGACTTAAAAGAAACCATAAAAACTATAGGAGTTTTTAACATTGAAATAAAATTATTTGAGGACGTAATAGCAAATCTTAAAATTAATGTTGAGAATGCTAAATAATAAAATTTTAGAATTATAATAAAAACTAAAATAATAAAAATATTATAATTATTTGTGGCTTGTTGTCGCTAAAAATGTCTTGACATTTTTGCTCCATTCGCGGGCTTCGCCCTTGAGCGCTACGCGCCACTGCATAATTATATATTTTTATTATTTCAATAATTAAATATAATATATTCTTTATTTTGGGGGAAAATTATGGATTTAGAAAAAATACCACCACATGATGATGAAGCTGAACAAGCAGTTTTAGGAAGTATGCTAACAGATAAAGAGGCAGTTATAGCAGCGATAGAAGTTTTAAAAGTAGACGATTTTTATAGAAATGACAACAGTACAATATTTGAAGCTACAATGAATATTTATGGTAGAGGAGAACCTATTGATATAATAACTTTAAAAGATGAATTGACAACAATGGGAAAATTAGAAGCGGTAGGTGGATTAGAATATTTAGCAAATCTTCCAGAAAAGGTTCCAACAACAGCAAATATTGAGAAGTATGTAAAAATAGTTGAAGAAAAATCTATTTTAAGAAATTTAATAAAAACTGCAAATGAATTGATAAATCTTGGATACAGCCAAAATGAAGAAATTGAAACTATAATGGATTCAGCTGAAAAGAAGATTTTTGATATTATGCAAAAAAAATCTCAAAAGGGTTATGAATCAATAAAAGATATTCTAGTTGATTCATTTACAGACCTTCAAGAATTATATAACAATAAGCAACATATTAAAGGTGTTGCATCTGGATTCATAGACTTAGATGAAAAAACAGCTGGATTTCGCAAGCAACAATTAGTGTTAATAGCAGCAAGACCTGCTATGGGAAAAACTGCTTTTGCTTTAAATATTGCAACTAATGCAGCTACTAAGTACAATATTCCCGTAGTTATATTCAGTTTAGAGATGGGAAAAGAAGAATGTGCAAATAGAATTTTATGTTCTCAAGCAATGGTTGATAGTGCTAAAGTTCAAAGAGGCGAAATAACTGATGAAGAATGGACAAAACTTGCAATGGCATCAGGAGAATTGTCAGAATCATCAGGAATATATATAGATGATTCTGGAGAAATCACAGTAGCAGAAATTAGAGCAAAATGCAGAAAATTAAAATTAGAAAAAAATATAGGATTAGTAATAATAGACTATTTACAATTAATAAAGGGGAGCGGTAAAGCAAATAGTAGAGAGCAAGAAATAGCAGATATCAGTAGGTCTTTAAAAATTCTTGCAAAAGATATAGAAGTTCCAGTAATCGCACTTTCACAATTATCTCGTGCACCAGAAGCAAGGACTGACCATAGACCTATGCTACAAGACTTACGTGAATCAGGCTCAATCGAGCAAGATGCAGATATGGTTATGTTTATTTATAGAGATGATTATTATAATCCACAAGAAGCACAAACAAATATTGCAGAAATAATTATTGCTAAAAACAGAAGTGGTCCAGTAGGCACTGCAAAATTATTATGGATGCCAAGCTATACAAAATTTGAAAATATGTATAAAGAATAATAATTTTTTTATAATTAATAATAAAATATAATAAATTTTCGTATCTTGCTGTCGCTAAAAAGTGATAAATCACTTTTTGCTCCATTCGCGCTTCGCTTAATCGCTACGCGATACTGCAATTTATTATATTTTATTATATAAATATTATATTAAATAAATAATGTTTTAATATATTAAATAAGTAATATTTAAAGGAATAAAAATGGCACAAAGATTAGATATTTTAGAAGAAAAGTTTTTAAATACAATAAAGGAAAATAATTTAATAGAACCAGAAGATGTAATAGTAGTTGGAGTTTCAGGAGGACCGGACTCCATCTCTCTTTTATATTGTCTAAATAAATTTAAGAAAATTTTAAAATGCAAAATTGTTTGTGCACATGTTAATCATTTAATAAGAAAAGATTCCACAGAAGATGAAGAATTTGTGGAAAATGTATGCAAAGAATTAAAAATTGATTTTTATAAAAAAAGAGTTGAGATTGAAAAATTAGCTAAGGATTTAAAAAAAGGTACAGAGGAAACTGGAAGAGAAGTAAGATATAATTTTTTTGATGAAGTATCAGAAAAAGTAGGAGCTAACAAGATTGCAATAGCTCATAATCAAAATGATAATGCTGAAACAATGCTTTTAAACCTTATAAGAGGTACAGGTTTGAAAGGTTTAGAGGGAATACAGCCAATGGAATATGGAAAATATATAAGACCTTTTATAAATATCTCAAGAGAAGAAATTGAAAATTACTGTAACAAATATAATTTAAAGCCTAGAATAGACTCAACTAATAAAGAAAATATTTATAATAGAAATATTATAAGAAATGAAATTTTACCATTAATAAAAGAAATTAATCCTAATGTAGAGCAAGCGCTAAGTAGAGCTTCTAAAATTATAAAAGAAGAAAATGACTATATAAATGAAAATGTTGAGAAAATATTTTTAGAGAAAAGTCATACGGCCGTAGGAGAGAGTAGTTTTTATTTAAAAGATTTTAATAATAATTCAAAAACAATTAAAGAAAATTTAGTAATTTATACTATAAATAAATTAATAGGAACTACTAGAAATATTGAAAAAACTAATATTGACGATATTATAAAATTAGCTGAAAATAATATTGGTAATAAATTTATGGAAATAAATAAAAAAATAAAGATTTTAGTAAAAAATAAAAAAATTTTTTTTATAACTATAAATTAAACTTCCGTAAGCACAAAGCTACTAATACCAAAGCTTACAAGAAAAAAGTTTGAAAAAACTATTGCATAAATTTTGGTTGTGTGATACTCTTTATAATGTACAAAAGTCAAAAAAGTTATTATTTTTTATATAATATAATAAAATTAAAGAATGAACAAATGAAATAATAAAAATTACTAGGAGGATTAAAATTGAAAAGCGGAATTAAAACATTAGCAATATGGCTAGTTATAGGAATAATAGTAATATTTGTATTACCAGCAGTTTTAAATAATGCAAATAATAAACTTACTTATTCGGAATTATTAAGTAAAATAGAAGCAGGTGAAGTTACAGATATTGAAATAGAATATGAAGGAAAAGATGCAAGGGTAAAGCTTAAAGATGATTCTAATATAAAGTCTGTAAACATACCAAATGTTGAAAACTTACTAGAAAATTTAAATAAATCAATGCAAGACAATAAAGTAAATGTAACATCGGAAGATGAGCCATTTTGGCAGATTGTATCAGATTTATTGTTGCCGGTATCTTCAATCATAATGATTCTTTTAATATTAATGTTATTTATGGGTGGAGCTCAAGGACAACAAAAAGGTCCAATGACATTTGGAAAAAGCAGAGCTAGAATGTTAAATAATAACGACAAAAATAAAATAACATTTAATGATGTAGCAGGAATTGATGAAGAAAAAGAAGAATTACAAGAAATAGTAGAGTTTTTAAAAAATCCTAGAAAATTTACAGAAATGGGAGCAAGAATTCCAAAAGGTGTGCTTTTAGTTGGTGCACCAGGTACAGGAAAAACACTTTTAGCAAAAGCCGTTGCTGGAGAAGCAGGAGTACCATTCTTTATAATAAGTGGTTCAGACTTTGTTGAAATGTTCGTAGGTGTCGGAGCTTCAAGAGTTAGAGATTTATTTGAAGAAGCAAAAAGAAATGCACCTTGTATAGTATTTATAGATGAAATTGATGCGGTTGGACGTCAAAGAGGAGCAGGTCTTGGCGGAGGACACGATGAAAGAGAGCAAACATTAAATCAAATGCTTGTTGAAATGGACGGATTCTCAGCAAATGAAGGTGTTATCGTATTAGCAGCTACTAATAGACCAGATGTACTTGATAAAGCATTGTTAAGACCGGGAAGATTTGACAGACAAATAGTAGTTCCAGCACCAGATGTTAAAGCAAGAGAGCAAATATTAGAGGTTCATAGCAAAAAGAAGAGATTTGAACCAGATGTAGACTTAAATCTAATTGCAAAGAATACATCAGGATTTACAGGAGCTGACTTAGAGAACTTACTTAATGAGGCAGCACTTTTAGCAGCAAGAAGAGATAAACACGAAATTGGTCAACAAGAAATTGAAGATGCAATGATAAAAGTTACAATGGGACCTGAAAAGAAAACAAGAGTAAGAAGCGATAAAGAAAAGAAATTAGTTGCATATCATGAAGGTGGTCATGCAGTAGTAAGCAAGTTTTTACCTACACAAGATCCAATACATGAAATATCTATAATTCCAAGAGGTATGGCTGGTGGATATACTATGTACAGACCAGTTGAAGATAAATCATTTATTTCAAAAACAGAAATGAATGAAAATATAATCTCATTACTTGGCGGTAGAGCATCAGAAGAGTTAGTTTTAGGAGATATATCAACAGGAGCAAGCAATGATATAGAAAGAGCTACAAAGATAGCAAAAGCCATGGTTACAAAATATGGTATGAGCGAAAAAGTTGGAACTATATCATTAGGTTCAGACCAAGAAGAAGTATTCTTAGGAAGAGATTTTGCACAGGAAAAATCATATTCAGAAGAAACAGCAGGAATAATAGATGAAGAAATAAAGAAAATAATTGATAGTGCTTATCAAAAAGCAAAAGAAATTTTAAGAAGCAATATAGATAAATTAGATAAAGTTGCAGAAGTTCTTATTGAAAAAGAAAAAATTACAGGTGAAGAATTTGATGCAATATTCGATGAACAATAAAATTTATTATAAAAAGAAAATAGATGAAAAAGTTGAAGTGATAAAATAAATGTAGACACAAAAAAGTGTTTACATTTATTTTTTGTGTATATAATTCTAATTATTGTTTTACTTTTAAAATTAAGGAAAAATATAAAGAATAATAAAAATGTTGCAATATCTTAAAATTAGTGATATAAAATAAATAGGAGAAATTTATGAAAAACATAAAAGACTATAATTTAGACGAGCTAAAAGAAGAAATAAAAGAGTTAGGGGAAAAGCCATTTAGAGCAGAGCAAATATTTAAATGGCTATTTGTAGATAAAGTAAAAAGTTTTGATGAGATGACAAATATATCGTTAGAGCTTAGAGAAAAGTTAAAACAAAACTATAATATATGTAATTTTGAAATTATAAAAAAGCAAGAATCCGTAGATGGAACAAAAAAATATCTTTTTGGATTATCAGATGAAAATGCGATAGAATCTGTGCTTATGGAATATCATTTTGGAAAATCTGTATGTGTTTCATCACAAATAGGTTGCAAAATGGGATGCAAGTTCTGTGCATCAACAGGAATTCCATTTATAAGAAATTTAACTTCAGGAGAAATAGTAGAACAAATAATAGCAATAGAGCAAGATATTGGCGATAAAATATCAAATGTTGTATTTATGGGCATTGGAGAGCCTATGGACAACTATGAAAATGTTATAAATGCGATTAAAATTTTAAATAATCCAAAAGGCTTGAATATAGGAGCAAGACATATAAGTGTATCAACGAGTGGAATAGTTCCAAAAATATATGATTTTGCAGATAAAAATATACAATGTACATTATCAATTTCTTTGCATAGTGCAAATAATAAAGTGCGTTCAAGTATGATGCCTGTAAATAATGCATATAATATAGAAGAATTGATTAAGGCTTGTAAATATTATATAAAAAAGACAAATAAAAGAATTTCTTTTGAATATGCTTTAGCAAAAGATAACAATGATAATATTAAAGATGCAGACGAGCTTATAAAATTATTAAAGGGAATGTTATGTCATGTTAATTTAATTCCAATAAATAAAATTGAAAATGGAAAATATACAAAAAGCTCATTAGAAAATATAATAAAATTTAGAGATTATTTGAATGCAAATGGCATAACAGCTACAATTAGAAGAGAATTAGGAGCAGATATAGATGCAGCATGTGGCCAGCTTAGAAGAAAAAAATTAGGAGGAAATATTTAATGATACAAGCTTTTGCAACTTCAGATGTGGGAAAAGCTAGGGAAATTAATGAAGATTATTTTTATGTAAGTTATCCAGACGATGAAATACACTTATTTATTTTAGCAGATGGTATGGGTGGCTATAATGGTGGAGAGATAGCAAGTCAGCTTGCAGTTCAATCTGCTAAAAATTATATTATGACTAACTTTGAAAAAAATAAAGATGACAAAGAAGCTTTACTTAATTTAGTAAAAAGTAGTACTCAATATGCCAATATGATAGTATATGAAAAAGCTCAGCAAAATGCTGAAATTAGTAATATGGGTACAACTCTAGACATTTGTTTAATATATGAAAATAAAGCTTTTATCTCACATATAGGAGATAGTAGAATATATAGATTTCGAAAAGAAACTATTAGAAGACTTACAAAAGATCATAGCTATGTGCAAAAATTAGTTGATGAAGGAAAAATTACAAAAGAAGAAAGTGCAAAACATCCAAAGAAAAATATGCTTATGAAAGCTCTAGGATGTACGACCTTCATAGAGCCTGACGCAAGTGTGCATGGATTTATAAAAGGAGACACAATTTTAATGTGTTCTGATGGGTTGACAAATATGGTATCAGAAATAGATATAAAAACTATTGTTAATGAAAATCCAACAGATGCAACGAAATTATTAGTACAAAGAGCAAATGACTTAGGTGGAAAAGACAATATAACTGCAATAATCATAAGGTAAGGAGATTTATTATGAATTTAATTGGGAAAACAATAGGAAATCGTTATGAAATCCTAGAAGAAGCTGGTAATGGCGGTATGGCTACTGTTTATAAGGCTAAAGATTATGTACTAAATAGATATGTAGCAGTAAAAGTATTAAAGGATGAATATACAACAGATTCAGATTTTATAAAAAGATTTAATACAGAAGCACAATCAGCAGCAGGATTATCACATCCAAATATTGTTTCAATTTATGATGTAGGACATGAAGAAAAAAATAATTTATATTACATTGTAATGGAACTTGTAAAAGGAAAAACATTAAAAGAAATAATAAAAAAAGATGGAATAATATCTTGGAAATGGACTGTAAATATTGCAATGCAAATTGCATCTGCATTAGAAGAAGCTCATAAAAATGGAATAGTTCATAGAGATATAAAACCACATAATATAATAATTACGGAGGATGGAATTGCAAAAGTTACTGATTTTGGAATAGCAAAAGCAGTATCAAATTCAACCATAACAGCATTTGGAACAACAATAGGTTCAGTACATTATTTTTCACCTGAACAAGCTAAGGGAACAGTAACAGATGCTAAATCTGATTTATATTCTTTAGGTGTTGTAATGTATGAAATGTTAACAGGTAAAGTGCCATTTGATGCAGATACACCGGTATCAGTCGCTTTAAAACACATGCAAGAAGAAGCAAAGGAGCCAATAGAATTAAATAGTGATATCCCACTTGCAATTAATCAAATAGTTGTAAAAGCAATGAAAAAAGATCCTTCAGAAAGATATGGAACAGCAACAGAAATGTTAAAAGACTTAGCAAAAGCATTGAAAGATCCAGATGGAGATTTTGTAATTATAGAAAATAAGGATGGGCAATATACAAGAGTTATGAATGCAGTTAAATCAGAGCAAAATAATGCAAATAAAAAGCAAAATATTTTTCAAAGAAATCCAAAACTAAAAGGATGGGCATTCTTTTTAGGACTAATAGTTTTGTTTTTTATAGTGTTTTTTATTACCAAGATAGCTTTAGATGGTGGTATTAATAAAAAAGTAAGTATTCCTAATTTTGAAAATATGACACTTGAAGAAGCACAAACACAAATAACTTCATTAGATTTGAAAGCTGAAATTACAGAAGCAGCAAGTAGTACAGTTGAAGAAGGAAAGATAATCTCTCAAACTCCAGAAGAAGGAGAAAAGCTTAAAAAAGGAGAAACAATAAAGATTGTTGTAAGTAAAGGTCCAGAAACAACAGAACTTCCAAGCTTTATAGGTAAGAAAATTTCAGAAGCAAGAGATATGGCATTAAATATAGGAATAACACTTAATGAAGAATTGCAAGATAGTACAACTGTTGAGGAAGGGTATGTTATAGGCCAAGCAACAAACGAAGGAGAACTTGTAAAATCTGGAGACACTGTTACAATATATGTAAGTAGTGGAGCTAAGAAAACCAAGGTGCCTTATGTTATAGGAATGGATGAAGGAACAGCAAATGCAACATTGGTAAATGCAAGCCTTAAAGCTAATATAACTTATGTAAGCGATGAAGAAAAAGAAAATGGAAAAGTAATTTCTCAAAGTAAAGAGGCAAATGAAGAAGTTGCAGAAGGTACAACAATAGACATAACAGTTAATAAAATTGAAGAGAAGCAAAAAACAGTAAAACTAAGATTTATAATTCCAACTATTGCTTCTGTACAAACACAAAATACAACAGATGATAAAAACGCAACAACAAATAATAATACAAGTGGTAGTTCAATAATTGTTAAAGTAAATGGTGCAATAAAGATAAATGGAAAATCAGTTAAAGTTGGAGAGGATGTAGATTGTGGAACTATTACAGGTTCTGGAAAACAAAAAATAGAAGTTACATTAACACAAAACGGAACAACAAAGGCAATTACTGATGAAATTAACATTGATGATTATGAAGATGGCGGAACATATTATATAAATGATAGATAATTTTATAAAACAAAGGAAGAAAAATGGGAACAGTTTTAGATAATAAATGTCCTGGTTGTGGAGCAAATATTAAATTTAATCCTGAAACGCAAGATTGGCATTGCGAATATTGTAATGGAACATTCAAACTAGAAGATTTTCAAAAAAATACAGAAGTGAATCCACTAGAAAAAGGGCAAGAGAATTTTAATATAAGTGAATATTCTTGCCCAAATTGTGGAGCAGTAGTTGTAACAGATGAGAATACTGTTTCTACGGCTTGTATATATTGTGGAAGCACCGCAATTATGAAAAATAGATTGCAAGGCGTATTTCAACCAGATAAAATAATTCCGTTTAAAACAAAAAAAGAAGATGCGATTCAAGAATTTAAAAATAATGTCAAAAAGAGATGGTTTGCACCAAAAGATTTTTATAAAGAAGAAAATATAAAGAAAATTTCTGGTGTGTATATTCCTTTTTGGCTTTATGATAGTTATATGAATGGAGAAATTAGTGCAAGAGCTGAGAGAGTTCGTTCGTGGAGTTCAGGCAATTATCGTTACACAGAAACGAGAGTATATAATTGCATAAGAGGGGGAGAGTTAGAAATAACAGACTTGCCAGTAGATGGCTCAACAAAATTTCAAGATGAAATTATGGATTCAATAGAGCCATTTGACTATAAGGAATTTAAACCATTTCACAAATCATATTTGTCGGGATTTTTAGCAGAGAAATTTGATTTAAATAAAGAGGCAGTATATAGTAGAGCAGAAAAAAGAATGCAGAATACTATGGTAAATCAATTAAAATCAACAATAAATGGATATAGTTCAGTTATAGTAAATAACAGTAATATCAATATAAAAAATGGACAAGTAGAATATGCACTTTTACCTGTTTGGATGTTAAATTTAAATTATAAAGATAAGATGTACACATTTGCTATGAATGGACAAACAAAAAAGGTAACAGGATATGTTCCAGTAGATAAAATGAAAGTTTTAAAACGAAGTTTAATAGTTTTTTCTATATTTTTTTCAATAAGTTTTATAATACTATTCTTATTTGGATTGATATAAAAAATATAAATAAATTCTGATAAAGGAAAATATTAAAATGAAAAAAATATATATAATATTAATTATAACTATAAGTTTACTATCATTAGGAACAATAAGCGTTTTTGCAACAAATTCAATATCAAGCCAGACAGCCAAGGAAAGTACACCAGTGGTTGATGTGAATTTAAAAATATATGATTATGCTAATTTACTTACTGAAAGCGAAGAAACAAGTTTATACAGCCAGATTCAAGAATTTATTAATACTTATGAAATGGATATGGCTGTTGTTACAATAGAAGAAAATAATAAATCATCTTCAATGGCTTATGCAGACGATTTTTACGATTATAATAATTTTGGAATAGGTGCAAATAAAAGTGGGGTTTTATTTTTGATAGATATGCAAAATAGGCAAATGTGGATGTCAACAACAGGTTATGCAATTAGTATATACAGCGATTCAAGAATTGATAACATTTTAGATTATGCATATAACAAAATAAGCATAAAAGACTATAATGGATGTGTAGAACAATTTATAAGATATTCTAAATATTATGCTAATTTAGGAAGCAGTAATCAGAGTTCAAGTAGTTATACAGACTATAATAAGAAAAGTAATCATGTATTAGGTACTATTAAGATGTCTTTTATTATTGCTGTAATTGCAACCGGAGTATATATATTAATAGGTTTAACAAGCCATACAAAACCCAAAAATCAGCAGAATGCAAATTTATATATTTCATCTAGAATTAAGTTAAATAAACAATTAGACAATTTTGTAAATGAATTTGTAACAAAAACTAGAATAGAAACGTCTTCTAGTGGAAGTTCTAGAAGCTCTAGTGGAAGAAGTTCGACTCATAGTGGAAGCAGTGGAAGAAGCCATGGAGGAGGCGGAAGAAGTTTTTAAAATTTAAAGGAGTAAAAAATGTGTACAGCAATAACATATAGTACAAAAGATCATTATTTTGGAAGAAATTTAGATTTAGAATATTCATATAAAGAAACAGTTACAATAACGCCAAGAAACTATGAATTCAAATTTAGAAAAGTAGAAAATATAAATAATCATTATGCAATTATTGGAATGGCTTATGTTGCAAATGATTATCCACTTTATTATGATGGTATTAATGAAAAAGGTTTAGGAATGGCGGGACTAAATTTCCCTAAAAATGCAGATTATAAAGAAATAATTGAAGGAAAAGAAAACGTAGCTCCTTTTGAATTTATACCTTATGTTTTATCACAATGTGATAATATTGAAGATGCAAAAAAAATATTGGACAATATTAACATTGCACAAATTAATTTTAGTGAAGAATTGCCAGCATCACCATTGCATTGGATCATAGCGGATAAAGAAAAATCTATAATTGTTGAGAGTGTAAAAGAAGGATTAAAGGTATATGACAATCCAGTAGGAGTTCTTACAAATAATCCAACGTTTGATATGCAATTATTTAATCTAAATAACTATATGAGTTTATCAACAGAGCAACCTGCAAATAATTTTTCTAAAGAATTAAATTTAGAAACATATAGTCGTGGAATGGGTGCAATGGGATTACCAGGTGATTTGTCATCTGCATCTAGATTTGTAAAGGCAACATTTACAAAAATGAACTCAAAATCAGGTGATACTGAATCTGAAAGTATAAGTCAATTTTTTCACATACTAAGTTCTGTTTACCAACAAAGAGGCTGTGTTTATATGGGTGAGGGAAAATATGAAATAACAATTTATAGTTCTTGTTGTAATATGGATAAAGGAATTTATTATTATACAACTTATGAGAATAGTCAAATCACTGGAATAGATATGAACAAAGAAGATTTAAATACAAGTAAATTAATAAATTACAATTTAATCAATGGGCAACAAATATGTATGCAAAACTAGATTTATAAAATTATAATGAAGTGAACTCTAAAAATGAAATAAGCGAAGATTTAATTTAATCTTCGTTTTTTTATTCTTATAAATAAAAAAGCAAATAAAGATGAATAAAAGGGATAAATTCTTAAGTTGACGAGATTTTGAAAATTTGATAAAATTTTTATATAAGAATTAACGGAAGGAATAATTAATGAAAGGACTAATAATTGAAAATTCAGCCAATCTTTATAAAGTGGTAAAAATTGAAAATGATAATATTAATAATTTAATTGTTGAAAATAATATTTATAATTGCTTAGCAAGAGGAAACTTAAAAAAAATAGGGATTAGTCCAGTTGTAGGAGATGTAGTAGAATTTTCAAAAGAAGAAAAGGTAATTGAAAAAGTCGAACCAAGAAAAAATTACATAAAAAGACCTAAAATAGCTAATATAACACAAATTGTATTTGTACTATCTATGAAACATCCTAAACCTGACTTATTACTTTTAGATAAACAATTAGTATTTGCAGAAAAATTAGGAATAAGAAGTTTAATAGTTTTAAATAAATGTGATTTAGTAAAAAAAGAGGAAATAGAAGAAATAGAAAATATTTATACTAATGCAGGATATACGGTAATTAAAACTTGTGCAATAAAAGATATTTTAGAAAATAAAAAAGAGATGGGAATAGAGCTATTAAGAAAAAATTTAAAGGGAAAAATATCAATATTTGCAGGAAATTCAGGAGTGGGCAAGTCGACGATAATAAATGCATTATTTAATAAAAAAATCACAGAAGAAGGGGAAATAAGCCAAAAAAATAAAAAAGGAAAAAATACAACAACTCTTGTCAGATTATATGAGCTTGAAGATGATACATTTATAGCCGATTCACCGGGATTTGCTACATTTGAAGTAAATGAAATTGAAAAAGAAGAATTATCACATTATTTTAGAGAATTTGTTCCATATATTAAAGAATGTAGCTATGTCGGATGTGGTCACATAAATGAATATATCGAAGAATGCAATGTAAAGAGAGCTTTGAATAAAAATAAAATTTCAAAGTCAAGGTATGAAAATTATTGTAAAATTTATGAAGAGAGTAAAAAATATAAAAAATGGAGGAAAAAATGCCAAAAAGAAGAGCAAGAACTAGAAGGAAAGATAATATTATAATAAAGACTATTAGTAATAAAGTCTTTATTAGGGTAAGTTGTGTATTAATAGCAATAATAATTCTTTGTTTATGTATAATGAGGTTATTAAATATAAAGGAAAATGAAAAAATTGCACAAGAGAAAGCAAGAATTAACTCACAAATAGAAGACATATTCACTGCTACAAGTAATAGCATAAATAGTTTAGATAACTATAAAACTGACTCAATAATAAGATTGTCAGCAGTTGGAGACATTTTATGTGGAAATAGTTTAAAGCAATACGGAAAAGATTATAATAATATTTTTACAGATATTTCAAAATATTTTAAAGATTCGGATTTTACGATAGGAACTTATGAAACAAACATTACAGAAGAAACAAAATCTTTTGCAGATGCAGTTAAAAATAGTGGTATAGATGTTGTAAGTTTAGCACATAATCACGCACTTGACAATGGAATTGATGGATTAAACCAAACGAAGGAATATTTAGAAAGCATAGAGGTTCAGACGGTAGGAAAATCAGAAGATACTTCAGAAAATCGTGTGAAAATAATTGAAATAAAGGGAACAAAAATTGCGATTTTAGCTTATACTTATGATAATAAAAAACAAGGAGTAAATATTTATTCCGAAGATTTAGTTAAACAAGATTTAGAGTATGCAGAACAAAATGCTTCTTTTTCAATAGTAATGATGCATTGGGGAAATGTAAATACAAACACAATAAGTGATGAACAAGAAAGACAATCACAATTTTTAATTAATAATGGAGCCGATATAATCATAGGAGCACATCCATCAGCTGTACAGAAAATGCAAGTAGTACAAAATAAAGATTTTAAAGATTGTTTTATAGCATATTCTATTGGAGATTATACATCTGATTTTTCAGTTGAAAATGCTAATTTAGAGCTTATTTTAAATATTCAAATATATGTTGATAAAGAAGGAAATGCTTCACTTTATAAGGTAGATTATACACCTGTATATATGTTTGATAAAGGAAACAAATTTAAAGAAAATCGTTTTAAAATTTTGGATATGAAAAGAGAGATAGCAGATTTTGGAACAGATGTAAGTGAAATAGATAAAAATACTTATGAAAAACTTGTAAGAGGAGTAGATAGGCTAAATTCAATATTAGGAAACAAATAATTATGGAAGGAGAATGTGACGGCTCATAAATTAATATGACAGTTCATAGATGCAATAATGAAAGTAGGATTTATATCACTTGGTTGTAGTAAAAATTTAGTTGATACTGAAATGATGATAGGGCTTTTTAAGGAGCATAATTTTGAAATTGTAAATAATCCAGAAGATGCAGAAATTATTATAATAAATACTTGTGGTTTTATTGAGTCAGCGAAAAAAGAAGCCATAGATACTATTTTTGAGATGGCAGAATATAAAAAGAAAAAGTGCAAATTATTAATTGTCACTGGATGTTTAATTGAAAGATACAAAGATGAGCTTATAAAAGAAATGCCAGAAGTAGATTTATTTATAAAATTTAGTGAGTATAAAAATTTTTGGGAACAAATTGAAAAAGTAATAGAAGAAAAATTTGAAACAAAAAAAGAATCACTAATTAAAAATAAAGTTATAGTAAAAGAAAACAAAATAAAAGAATTGGATTTTTTAAATAGAGTAGTTACGACAGGATTAAATTATGCCTACATACGAGTTGCAGAAGGATGCAACAATTTTTGCACATTTTGTGCAATCCCATATATTCGTGGAAGATATACAAGCAGAAGAGAAGAAGATATTTTAGAAGAGGTAGAGAGTCTTACAAAAAAAGGTATAAGAGAATTCATAATAATTGCACAAGACACTACAAAATACGGAGAGGATAAGTTTGAAAAATAATATAGGAAATTCCACATAACAAATAAAACCCCTAAAAAAGCGGTTTAAAAAAATTAAATAT
>CANPZY010000007.1 GCA_947588945.1 uncultured Clostridia bacterium | reverse complement strand
TTCAAAGCCATATTAAATGATATGTATGCAAAAGATATATCTAAAAAGATAAGAAGTGTTTTTAAAGAAAAACAAAAGCAAGGAGAATATTTATGCAGCACACCTGCTTATCGGATATAAAAAAGATGGAGTTAACAAAAATAAATTAGTTGTTGATGAAAATGTTGTAGATATAGTAAGAAAAATTTTTGAAATCTATGCAAATGGAACTGGAAGTAAATTAATTGTTAAGTATTTAAATGATAATCATATTTTAAGTCCCTCTGGATATAGAAAGACAGGTATTGTTCAAGATGAAAGAACAACTTTTAAATGGAATGAAACAACATTATGCAATATGTTAAAAAATGAAGTTTATATTGGAAATACCATTCAAAATAAAGTATCTGTCGTTTCTTATAAAGTAAAGAAACTTCGTAAAGTTGAAAAAGAAAAACACATTAGAGTAAATGATACACACGAAGCAATTATAGATAAAGATGTATTTGAAAAAGTGCAAATAATACATAAAGAAAGAGCAAAAAAAGTTGTAAAACAATATGATTATTTACTTCGAGGATTGATTTATTGCAAACATTGTCGGATGGCAAATGCAAATTGTATTAAAGGTAAATCACAAAGTCGATCGTCCTAAAATTCCATATATTGTAGATACAGGCTATAAAAAAAGAGGCTGTTATACAAGAAATTTAAATTACTATAAATTTGAAGAACAAATAATAGAAGTCATCAAAAAGGTTTGCAAAATTTATGCCAATAAATCAATGCTTGAAGAAACATACAAAAAAGTAGCAAATAAAACGATAGATTTATTGTCATCAGTAAAAAAGCAAATAGAAACTATAGAAACTAAAATCATAGAAAACAATAGAATAATGGATGAATTATATGAAGATAAATTAAAACGGAGTATTAACAGAGTCTGATTTTATAAGAATATCTCAAAAATATATTAAAGAAAGAGAAGAATTAAATATAAAAAAGTCTGAATTAATGGATAATTTTCAAGCTTTACAAGGACAGCAATTAGATAAAAGTAAAAATAATGATGATAAAATGAATAAGTTAATAAATGAATTTTTAGAAATGAAAGAAATAGATAAATCATATCTATATAGACTTGTTGATAAAATTGAAATTGATAAAGACAAAAATGTATTTATTACATTTAATTTTGCACCATTAAATACAATTAGTGAAAATATAGATGACTTTACTCCAATTGAACAGATTTTAGATGATAAAGAAAATGTAGTTTAAGCTACATTAATTTTCAAAATAGAGGTGGAAGTTAATCAAACTTTCACCTCTCAAATTTGCTTTCCAACCTAGAGGAAAAGGTATAGAAGGAAATGAGCTAGATATATTTTTAGCAAATTCATAAATTGGAGTTTGAGGTGCAAATTTACCAGTTACTAAATCTACACCATCAGGATTAACCATTGGAACAATGTAAAGTGTAGTCGTTTCAAACAATGTTCTTGCAGGATAACTGAACATTTTATAATTATTTTTATAAGAGATGCAGTAATCAGATAAAAATTTATTAAGAACAATAGAAGTTATATATTCATTGGCATGATAAGAAGCTGAATAAAAAACTTCTTTTTTTCCAGTTCCAATTTTTGCACATAAAATATCTTTGCCTAAAACACTCTTTCCGATTGAATTGACTTCAATAAAATGGTAATTTTTTTTCAAAGTATATAAATTATTATTTAATACATCAGAATTGTATGTATAATTTGATTTTTTTAAATTTTCCATATTATAATGTATGAAAGAAAAAAATATATGTTCCAAAAATATTCCATATTTATATGAAGATTTAATTATAGAATTATTTCATTTTTATGTTATATTTTCATCTATATATTCTTTTAAAACTATAATTAATATAGATACATTAGAGCCATATTATATTGACGTTATTTACATAATATGGTATAATAACTATAGATTTTTTTTTAATCTTTACACTAATATTTTAGAGAGGAGGATTTTTAGGTAATTTTGTAATTACTTTGGAAATGAGACATTTTAAGTGATTTTTTATTTGACAACTGAATATTAAAAAAAATAAAGGAGAACTACTAATAATGAAGAAATTTCTTAATAACTCTGTATTCTTGAGATGTACCATCGTTGTTTTGCTTTTTATTATGTTTTTATTTAATCCTACAGTGGCTGACGCAGAAGAGAAAGAGGTTATGATAAAGATTGGATCATATGGTTCAAATGGTGATTTTGATCTTATGTATTTACCAAATAGTAGCGAATTTGTTTGTATGCGTGATGGCAAAGAAATTGGCATTCGGGTATGTGAGTCAAAGGATATAGTTGGAAGTTTCCTGAAACATTTATATAGTGAGTATAATACTACGGGTTACTTACATAATAATTCCTTGATTTATCCTTTATTTATTAAAGAGGGAGACAGTATATCCTTCCATCTCTACACTGTAACAACATTCAAAACGCAACCTATTTTAACATGGAATGATTACATTAATAGCATTCGTTATGATGATATTGACTATGAGATCTATGATGGGAAAGTATATCGATTTTCGGAAGGATTAAATATAAGTTCTGACAGATTTTTAGAACCTAATACTACGAACGAAAAGATATATAATGCCAAATCCGCAATTGGCTGTTTAGAAATACCTTTAATAGATAGTCCATATGGCAATTTATTATTAGATTCTGAACTAAATATTCTAATAAATGTCAATGTTCTTTCTGATGATATGCTATCTCCAAATAATATTGAAATGTGTCATACATGTGGACCACTTTATGATTCAGAAACAGTGGTTATTTGTTGTAAAAGAGAAAAGGCATGCCTTTATGCAAAAGCTTCTCAAAGTAATACTAGCATCAAAGAAATGATACAGGATGGAGTTTTTCCTGAATATAAATCTAATGAAGGACCATATTATATCTTTGAAAATTGGAAGCAAGCAAAGGAGGTTTTAGACTACACACAGACTCATTAGTATAATTGGAATAAAGCATATTTTTTAATAAAATAAATTACCTGAAAGCCCGCTTAGCAAATTTTGCTAGGCGGGTGCTTTCTGAATAACTTTTTTAATAAATAAAACTATAAAATCTAATTGACAAATAAGAGATCTATTGTTATAAACTAACTATAGTAATACTCGAAAAAATTGGTTACAAGGTTATAGGAGATTGAAAAATGGAATTTGATGATGATAGAAATCAAGATGCTATTGAAAAAGCAAATCAAAGATGGAATGACATACATAGTCATTATGAAAGAGAAAAAATAAAATATGATGATTGGCTAGAGTTATTTGATAGAGCAATTAAACAATGTGAAACGCCAATTATTGATTTAGGTTGTGGTAGTGGTAACGATACATTATATTTAATTGAAAGAGGAAAAAAAGTAATTCCTTGTGATTATTCAAAAAATGCAATTGAAAACATTAAAAATAATTTTCCAGAGATAGAAAGAGCAGAATGTTTTGATATGAGTAGAGGTTTGCCTTTTGAAGATAATTTTACTGATATAATAATTAGTGATTTATCGTTACATTATTTTACTGAGAAGAAAACTTTTGAAATATTAGATGAAATAAAAAGAGTTTTGAAACCGAATGGACTATTGTTTTTTAGAGTAAATTCAGTAAAAGACGTTAATCATGGTGCAGGAAAAGGTAAAGAAATTGAACCACATTTATATGAAACGGATGATGGAAGATATAAAAGATTCTTTGATTCAGAAGATATTAAAAAGTTTTTTTATGATTGGGAAAATTTATATCTACATGAAGAAGTAATGAAAAGATATGAAGCAGAAAAAGTTTTGTGGAGAGGGGCTTTTAAAGTTAATAAATAAATGTTTATTTTCCTTTTTTAGATTGTGAATAATGCGTGTCATGAAGTATCTATTAAATGCAAAAGAAACAAAGATGATTAAAAGATTTATATATTGTAGATATAGTAAAATCGTTAAAAGAAGGATAAAATTTTATGGGAAGAAAAAAGAAAAGTCAAAAACTAAATATTTTGCAATATATTTTTGCAATAGTCATATTAATTAGTATTTCTATTTATGGATATATTAACAAAAATATTATAACTAACAATGTAATAAATATTTATAACGAAAGCAATCAACAAAATATCTATGATATAAATAATAATAAAACATTTGATTTATCTACAATTCCTGAATATGAATCAAGTCCTTATGTTGAAATTAACAATAATATTCCATATTTTAAAGAAGAAGATTTTACGACGGAGGCATTTGAAAATTATAGTGAACTTGATATTTTAGGAAGAAGTGGAGTAGCGATGGCTAATATATGCAAAGAAATTATGCCTCCAGAAGACGAAAAAAGGGGAGAGATTGGAAGTATTAAGCCAACAGGATGGATACAAAAAAGATATGATAATTTAATAGAAGACAAATATTTATATAATCGTTGCCATTTGATCGGTTGGCAACTTGCAGGAGAAAATGCAAATAAAAAAAATTTAATAACTGGAACAAGATATCTAAACACAGAGGGAATGTTACCTTTTGAAAACGAAGTAGCTGATTATATAGATAAAAATAAAAACAATCATGTTTTATATAGAGTAACGCCTATTTATGAAGGTAACAATCTCTTAGCAAGTGGAGTGGAAATGGAAGCATGGTCAGTTGAAGATGAGGGTGAAGGAATCAAATTTAACGTTTATTGTTACAATGTTCAACCAGGAATAGTTATTGATTATGCTACAGGAGAGAGCCATGAAAATAATAAATAAAAATATTATTGTTAGAAAAAATTTTATAAATATATGATGAAAATATTGTAAATATATGGAAAATAATATATAATTACTCTAAAATTTAATTCTTAATACTATTAAATCAAATAGTATATTTCAACTATAAAACAATAAAAGAACGAAGGAGTGATTACATATTGAATTTAGATTTATTTAATAATTTAAGGGAGAACAAATTTGTGCAAAATTTTATAAAAGAGTTATCAAATTATTTGGAAAAAAATTTAATAACTAATCCTAAAATTCCTGAAGCTAATGATACATGGAACAATTTACTTGCAGATAATTTAGAAGTAGGTAACAAGAAAATAATTTCAAAATATAAAGATGAAATGTTGATAGAAAGAACAAATATTTTACAAGATTATGCTTTAAAAACTAAAGATAAAGGAGAAATGTACTATATATATAATGGAGAAAAAAACGAATATAATTTGTGTATTTGTGAAATAGAAAAAAGTCATAAAGTAATTACAAAGAAAATAGAAGATTTGCCAGAAGGTTCGTGTTTAGGAAGTGTTTTAAGAAAAAGGGGAGAAGATTTTATTTTAGAAAAAGAAGATACCAAAATTATTGAAAATAAAATCAACAATATGATTAGGGAAAAAATAAATGAGCAAGATCAATATTTAAATAGCAAAAGAGTAGAAGGACATATATATGAAGCAGATGAAAAAAATTCAGGAAGAATATGGTTAAATGATTTAAATAATAAATTGAGTGAAGAAATTGAAGAAGTGGAATTTCCAAAAAAATTGTATGAAACTGCCCAAAAAGGAGATAGATTTATCTTTAGAAATGGAGAATATCAAAAATATCAATAGGTTAGGAAATGTATAAGAGTTAGACAGACTATTAAAATATTTTTGAAATACAAAATATTGTTATATAAAAAATAAAATTTTAAAGGAGGATTAATTATGATTTTTGATATAATGGGTTGGATAGGTATGGTTTTAGTATTATTAGCTTACGGGCTATTATCAATAAACAAAATTGATAATGGAAAAATATATCAAATACTTAATTTAGTAGCGTCAGTTTTTATGGCAATAGGCCTTTTGCCTAAAAAAGCATGGTTTTCATTTGCATTACAGGTAGCATGGGCAATTATTGCTTTAGTTTCAATTATAAAAATAATATTAAAAAAAGAAAAATAATAGTTAAAAAATTATCCTTGTAAATATGATTATTACAAGGATTTTAATTTGTGAATTTATGTTTATTGAATTTTAATTGAAAAATTGTTTTATTATATATTTTCATAATTAATTAAAAAGATTAATAAAAAAATAAATATACATAAAATATAGCAAAATAAAGTCATTTATGGAAGTAAAAAAATATAAAAATTATTACAAAATTGTAAAGAAAATTAATTATAAACTCTTGTAAAATCATTGAAATAAATGGATTACAAGAGTTTATAATTTTTTATTAATCTTTTTACTTAATAAAATATATGGAAGTAAAGTATTATAAAGTATTGACTTAATACTTTATAAATAATAAAATTAATATAAATAATAAATAATAAATATAAAAAAAGCAAATAATAAGAAAAGAAGGAGAAAAGCGAAAGATGAGAAAAGTAAATTATAAGGAAAAAGGAATTACATTAGTAGCATTAGTAGTAACCATAATAATACTATTAATATTAGCAGGAGTAACACTATCAACTGCATTGAGCCAAAATGGACTATTTCAAAGAGCAAAAATAGCGGGAGAAAATTATAAAAAAGCAGAATCAGATGAGGCTGAAAGATTAGATGAATATTCAAGTGAGATTGACAAAATAATAAATGGAGAAACACCATCAACAACAGAAAAATTAACAATACCAAAAAAGGAAGGTGACGAACCAGACGATTCACAATTAGTAGACTTAGGTGATGTTACGGTAAATGGTCAAGAACTTAAATATAAATGGTACTATTACTATACAGATGAGAACAACGTATATTTAATATACGAAGACTATTTAGAAGAAAATGCAATACCAACAGGAATAAATATAACAAAGAGTGGAATAAACGTGTATGCAAGTGGTAATAGAGAAAAATTAATAAATTATTTAAATACTGAAAGTAATTGGAATAATATAAAAACAGGAATAGAAAACGCATTAAAAGAAAAAGAAATAACAACTACTGTAAGTGTAAAAGGAACTCCAACAGCAGATCAGTTAGCAAAGGCATATAATGAAAGATATGGAAAAGATAGTTTAACAATAGAAAACGATGATAATGGAGTTAAATATAAACTAAATAGTAGTAGTGCAGCCACTAATGTGAGTGTATCATCACTAGATGTATATATAAATCAAAATAAAGTATTTTTCCCACATAAACAAGTTTCAAATAGTTGTAAAGGCTATTGGTTGGCGTCCCTTGGAGCTAATGGCTCTGACCGTGTGTGCGATGTGGAGAGCAGCGGCAGCTTCTACCTTAACATCTATAGCAATTCCAACTATGGTGTTCGCCCCGTAGTTTCTATTCCAAAATCTGCAATCCAAAATTAATTAGCTTAAATTATGGAAGATGGAAAAATTTATATTGAGGTAAAATAAATATAAAAATTGCAAAAAAATCTTGACATATAAGCAATAGGATAGTATAATAAAATATATACAAAATGAGTAGCAAAGAGTGGAAGCCAATTCCACTCTTTCATTATTAAATAAAAGAGGTAAAAAATGACAACTTTAGAAAATAAAATAAAAGCATTTATTGAACCTATAATTAATAACTTAGGGTACAAAATCTATGATGTAATTATTGAAAAAGAAGGAAAGGAAAATTATTTAAGAATTTTTTTAGATTGTGATTTAAATGGAGAAAATCCAATTACCATAGAAGATTGTGAAAAGGTAAGTAATGCAATAAATGATCCAATTGATAGTGAAGATTTTATAAAAGGACAATACTTCTTAGAAGTTTCATCTCCAGGATTAGAAAGAAATATAAGAAGTGATGAACATTTAAAAAGATTTTTACAAAATAAAATTGAAATACATTTATTTAAGCCAATAAATAAAGAAAAAATAATAACAGGAATTCTTAAAAAATATGATGAAAATATAATTGTTATAGAAACAGATGAGAATGAAATTAAAATTCAAAGAAATGATATCTCTAAAATGAAAAATGTATATAATTGGGAGGAAAATTAAAATGAAAAGAAAAGAATCGAAAGCAGTAAATAGAGGAATAGATACTACAGAATTATTAATGGCTATGGATGAATTAGAAAAAACTAATGGCATAAAAAAGGATTTTTTAATGAAGTCAATAGAAACAGCATTAGTAGTAGCATATAAGAAAAATTTTGATTGTCCAAATGAAAATGTAAAAGTAGTAGTCGACAAAGCAGATGGCAAGATTCATGTATATCAAGAAAAAACTGTAGTCGACAATGTTGAGGATAGTAGAATAGAAATATCTTTAGAAGAAGCGAAAAAGAAAGATAAAAAATTTGAAATTGGAGATATAGTACAATTTGAATTAATGCCTAAAGATTTTGGTAGAATTGCAGCACAAACTGCAAAACAAGTTATTACACAAAAAATTAGAGAAGCATCAAGAGATGTAATTTTTACAGAATTTGCAGATAAAAAAGGAGAAATAATAACAGGTTTAGTACAAAAATCTGATGGCGGAACAGTTATTTTAGATTTAGGAAGAATAGAAGGAATTTTACCTAAAAAAGAACAGATTCCTACTGAAAAATATAATGTAAATGATAAAGTAAAAACTTGTATAATCAGTGTTGAAAAAGGAGTTAAAGGCTCTACACAAATTATATTATCAAGAGCAAGTACAGAATTTGTTAGAAAGTTATTTGAAATAGAGATACCAGAAATATATGAAGGATTAATTGAGATAAAAAATATTGCAAGAGATGCTGGTTCAAGAAGCAAAATAGCAGTATATTCTCCAAATCCTAATATTGATCCAGTAGGTTCATGTGTAGGACAAAAGGGTATTCGTATACAAAATATAATTAATGAATTAAATGGTGAAAAAATTGATGTAATTGAATGGGACCCTGATTTATCAACATTTATATCAACAGCATTATTACCTGCAAAAGTTTTAGCTGTAGATGTAAGAGATGATGGAAAATTTGCACAAGTAATTGTTCCAGATGACCAATTATCACTAGCAATTGGAAAAGCAGGACAAAATGCAAGATTAGCAGCAAGATTAACTGATTTAAAAATTGATATAAAGAGCAAAACTCAGTTTGCGAAAATGCTTGAAGATATGCAAAATGGAAATGATAATATTGATGACAATGTTGATAATAATATAAATATTGATATAGAAGAAAATGAAAGTAAAGAAACAGAACAAATAGAAGAATCTGATAAAGTTGAAACAAAAAAGAAAGCTACTAAGAAAAAAGAAGATAGCAAGGAAAATAAAAAAGAAACAAAAAAAGTAACGGAAACAAAAAAGAAAAAAGAAGAAACAAAAACTGAAAAGAAACCAAAAAAGAGTGCTAAGAAGGAAACAAAGAAAAGTAGTAAATAATATAAGATATTAAAAAGTAGAATTATAGACAAAATAAAGAATAAATCTAAATAAAAATTTATAAAATATTAATAAGACAGTAGGGGTGTAGTATTGAAAAAGTTTATTTTAAAAATAAAAATACAAAAAGGAATTATTGTTGGAGGTGAGTCGATTGAGTAAGGTTAAAATATATGAAATAGCAAAAGAATTAAATATGGATAATAAAGAAATAATAAAAATAGCTAAAAAACTTGGAATTGAATCAAAAAGTCATCTAAGCTCAATAGATGAATCCGATGCAGAAAAAATAAAGGAAAATTTAAAGAAAGATAGTCAAAAAGTAAAAACTAATAACAAAAAAGAGGAAATAAAAACAACTGGTCAAATAATAATTAGAAGGGAAGTTATTGTTCAAGAAGAGAAAAAGCCAGTAATAAATAAAGATGAATCAAAAGTAGGTATAGGTTTTAATACTCAAAGAAGAAATAAAGATTTTAACATAGTATATAGAGAAAAACCAACAAAACCTATGAGTGTTAGTGAGCTTTTTGGAATAAAATCAAAGGAACCTAAAAAGGAAGAAAAAGATATTAAAGAGGTTCAAAGTAATAATGTAGCTGAAAAGGATGAAATTGAACCTAAAACTATTGATGATAAGAAAATTGAAAAAGAAAATGTAGAAAAGAAAATAGTAAGTAACAATAAAGAACAAAATATTGAAAAGCCAATTAACAAAACTGTAGATTCAAATTTTAAACCTAACAATAATTCAGTTGAAAGATTTAATAAAAATATTGATAAGCAATTTAATAAAGATTCATTTAATAAAAAGAGTGCTGGAAATCATGATTTTAAACCTAGAAATAATGAATACGGGTATAATAAAAATAATGAGTTTAATAGAAATAATTTCAAGAGAGATAATAAACAAAATGCAGATAATAAACCACCATTCAACAAAAATAATGGAGTAAGAAAAGATTATAAAAAGCAATCAAATAATCGTTTTGGAGAAAAAGATTATGGTGATATGATGTCAATTGATATGTTAGAAAAAAATAATCAAAGAGATTATTCTAATAAAATAATTGACAAGCAAAAAGCAAACCGTAATTTAGATGAAAAGAAAAGAAATTATTCAAGAAGAGGAAACGAAGAAGAATTTAATGGTGATAAATTAAGGGACTTAAAACAAGTAAATAGATTATCAAATATGTTCGAAGACCAAGAAGGTGGAATGTTAGATTATTATGATTTAACTACAGCTAGAGGAAAAAGAAACAAGAAAAAGTCTTCGAAAGATGAAGATAGAAAACAAAAAATATTTGAATTAAAAGAAATTACAATTCCAGCAAATATATCAGTTAAAGATTTAGCAACAGATTTAAAAAAGACTTCTGCAGAAGTTATTAAGAAATTATTTGAATTAGGAATAATGGCAAGTATAAATCAGGATTTAGACTTTGATACAGCATTTTTAGTAGCTGATGCATTCGGAGTTAAAGCAACTAAAAAAGAAGAAATAAAAGATGAAGATATATTATTTGATGATTCAGAAGATAAGGAAGAAGATTTAGTTCCACGTCCACCAGTAGTAGTTGTAATGGGACACGTTGACCATGGAAAAACCTCTTTATTAGATGCAATTAGAAAAACAAATGTAATTGAAGGGGAAGCCGGTGGAATTACACAACATATAGGAGCTTATAAAGTAAATGTTAATAATAGAGAAATTACATTTTTAGATACTCCTGGACATGAAGCATTTACTAGCATGCGTGCGAGAGGTGCACAAATTACAGATGTTGCAATACTTGTTGTTGCAGCAGATGATGGTGTTATGCCTCAAACAGTAGAAGCAATAAATCATGCGAAAGCAGCAGGAATACCAATAATTATTGCTGTAAATAAAATTGATTTACCAAATGCAAATGTTGATAAAATAAAACAAGAACTTATGAAATATGAATTAGTTCCAGAAGAATGGGGGGGAGATACAGTATTTGTACCAATTTCTGCAAAGAATAATATAAATATTGATAATCTTCTAGAAATGGTATTACTTGTTGCTGATATGCAAAACTTAAAAGCAAATCCAAATAGACAATCTAAAGGAACAGTTATTGAAGCAAGACTTGATAAATCACAAGGAGCAGTAGCTACTGTTCTAGTACAAAGAGGAACATTAAATGTAGGAGATACAATTATTTTAGGTACAGCCATTGGTAAAATTAGAACAATGAAAAATGATAAAGGAAAGCAAGTAAAGAAAGCTGGACCTTCTACACCAGTTGAGATTACAGGACTTCATGAAGTACCAGAGGCTGGAGATACATTCTATGAAGTTAAGAATGAAAAGATTGCAAAACATTTAATAGAACAAAGAAAATTAGCAAATCGTGAAAAGGCAATAGCAAATAATAATTTAGTTACACTTGATAATTTATTTGATAAGATGGAAAGTGAAGATTTAAAACAATTGAGTATAATTGTAAAAACTGATGTTCAAGGAACAGCAGAGGCAATGAAATCATCATTAGAAAAATTATCAAATGAAGAAGTTAGAGTAAAGGTTATTCATTCAAGTGCAGGTGGTGTAACTGAATCAGACGTTCAACTTGCTAAAGCTGCAAATGCAATAATTATAGCATTTAATGTAAGACCAGTAGGAGCAGCAAGTAGTCTAGCAGAAAAAGACCAAGTTGAAATAAAACAATATTCTGTAATATATCAAGCATTAGAAGATGTAGAAGACGCAATGAAAGGAATGCTTGCACCAGTATATAAAGAAGTAAATATTGGTAATGCAGAAGTAAGACAAACTTTCAAAATCAGCAATGTAGGAACTGTTGCTGGATGCTATGTTATAGATGGAAAACTTGAAAGAAATGCAGGAGTTAGAGTTATACGTGAAGGTATAGTAATTCATGAAGGCAAATTAATATCTTTAAAAAGATTTAAAGATGATGCTAAAGAAGTATCAAAAGGTTTTGAATGTGGACTTCAAATAGAAGATTATAATGATGTAAAAGAAGGAGATACAATAGAAGCGTATATAAAAGAAGAAATTAAAAGATAATATATAAAGAATCCACTTGCAATAACTAAAATTAATGATGAAAATAATTTAGAGGAATCAACAATATGGTATACAGAATCCTCATCATTTATAAGTTGCAAATTAGTAGTAAATATTGATACTTTTGATTATAAATATATTTTAAAATAGAAAGGAAAATTTGATGGCAAAAAATACAAATAGGCTTGGTAGAGTTAATGAAGAAATAAAAAAGTCAGTCAGTGAAGTTATAAATTATGAACTTAAAAATCCTGATGTTACAGGTATGGTCAGTGTTACAAAAGTAAAAGTAACACCAGATTTAAGATATGCTAAAATTTATGTGAGTGTCTTAAATTCTAAAAACTTAGATAAGACAATACAAGGTTTAAAAGATTCTGCTGGATTTATAAGATCAAAAGTTGCAAAAACAGTTAATTTAAGAATAACTCCAGAGCTTGTATTTGAATATGATGATTCAATACTTTACGGTGAAAAAATTGACAACATATTGAAAGAAATAAAAGAAGGAAAGAAATAAGTATGACAAGTTTAGATGAGATTTTAAATAAAATTAATGAGGCTAAGGATATAGTGATTTTAACACACGAAAATCCAGATGGAGATGCAGTTGGAACAAGTTTAGCTTTATATTTAGGTTTAAAGAACTTAAAGAAAAACGTTGACTTAATCATACCTAAGTATTCAAGAGTATTTAAATGTTTACCAGGTATTGATGAAGTAAAAGAAGAAGGAAAGCAAGATAATTATGATTTAGCAATAGCAGTAGATTGTGCAGAAATTAAAATGCTAAATGGTTGGTCAAATTATTTTGAAAATGCAAAAAGTAGAATAGTAATAGATCACCATAGTAGTAATTCAATGTTTGGAGATATAAATTTTGTTGATATAACATCTCCGGCTTGTGCACAAACTCTATATGTATTATTTAGATCGTATAATTGGAAAATAACTCAGGATATTGGAACAAATTTTATGGCTGGAATTATTACAGATACAGGAGGATTCCAATATCAGGGAGTTTCTAAAGAAACTTTTGAAATAGCTTCTAACTTATTAACAGATGGAGTTAATATTACCAAGATTTATAAAAATTTATTAGAAACTCGTACTAAAACTGGATTTGAACTTAGAAGAGTTGCATTAGATAGACTTGAATTTTTAGAAAATGGAAAAGTGGCTTTTACATACATAACTAAAAAAGATGAAAAAAAATTAAAATGTGAAGAAGGAGATCATGAAGGAATAGTTAATGAAGGAATGCACGTTGAAGGGGTAGAGGTATCTATATTCTTACATGAAAGTGATGAAGGATTTAAAGTATCACTTAGATCTAATGAATACGTGAATGTTTCAGATGTATGCCTTATGTTTGGTGGAGGAGGTCATATAAGAGCGGCAGGTGCTAAAATGACTGGAACTCCAAAACAAATAAAAGAAAAATTATTAAATGAAATTAGAAGACAATTAAAAAAATAAAATCATACTTTCTTTTGTAAATAATATAATGTAATAAATAACATATTCGTATGTTATTTATTTTTTTGTACTATATATGGATATATTAAAATTTGTGTAGTAAATAATATAAGTTTATAGGTAACTTATAAAAGCCTAAATATTTATTTAAAGAGGATGATTTTTTTATGAAAAAAAAGTTTAAAATTACTTTTATTGTTTTTGTTATAATTTTAATTATTACAATAATTTTAATAAATTTATTAAATAATTCTAAAAACAATTATAAAAGTGAAAAAATTGGTAATAATAAAAGTATCAAAGAGATTGAAGAATATATTTTAAATATTAAAACTTATAGAGCAAGTTTAGATGTGACTATAAAAAATAATAGAAATGAAAACTTTTATAAATTAAAACAAGAGGTTACAGCAGAATATGAAAAACAAATAGTACAAGAACCTGAAGAAGTTAATGGATTACAAATGATTTTTATGAATGGAACAGTAGAAATAAAAAATACAAAACTTAACTTAAGTAAAATATATGAAAACTATCCTAATTTATCAGAAAATTATTTATTCATAACGGATTTTTTAAAAAGTTATAAAATATTAGAACAAAAAAGTATAAAAAAAGATAATGGAAAAATATTGATGGAAATAAAAACAAATAAAAATAAATATAATGTAACTCAGAGACTATATGTAAATGAGAAAAATTTAATCCCGGAAAAATTAGAAATATTTGATAATAACAATAATACAAAAGTTTACATATTATATAGTGAGATTGAAATAAATATTTAAGATATATCATCTCTAATTTATATAATGGAGAAGAAAAAATGACAATAAAAAGAGGAGATATGTTTTATGCAGATTTAAGCCCAGTTGTGGGATCAGAACAAGGAGGAATTAGACCAGTTGTTATTATACAAAATGATATGGGAAATAAATATAGCCCAACAGTAATAGCTGCTGCAATAACCTCACAACTTGGAAAAACAAAACTACCAACACATATACCAATTGGTTCTCAAAACGTAGGACTAAAGACAGATTCTGTAATTCTTGCAGAACAAGTTAGAACAATTGATAAAAGTAGACTAAAAGAGAAAATAGGCCATATTGAAGATCAAAAAATAATGAATCAAATAAATAATGCATTAGGAGTAAGTATAGGTCTAGGATAAAAATAAAAGTTTGAAAACTTAATAAAATAAAAATATAATTAATTTTAAGTATTTTTTCAATACTAAAATTAATTATATTTTTTATATAGTAAAGTAACATTTATAAATTTAATTTTTAATTTTTAATCTTTTGATAATTTTTATTTCATCATATAAATCATCAATTCTTTTTTTTCTAAGAATTAAAGCATCTTTATATTCTTGTGAAATTTGTCTAAAGTTTTCAAGTGTTTCACCTTTTTCAAGTAAAAGAGTCATTCCGGTTTTATAATAATCAATTTGAGAAGGCTTTTTAGCAGATAACATTTTTTTCTCGTATTTTAAAACACTATCTAACCTTTTTATTTGCGATTCTAAATAACTGACATAGTTCATAACTGAGCTAATCTCGTATAATATATCAGCAATAACTGCTTTAAATAAAGCCTTTAATGGTTTAGGATTAATTTTTCCTAAACGCTCATTTTGTTTCAAAAAGTCAAGAGCAACTAAATTTTGAGGTGGCTCAGCATCCTTGATTAAATCCTTTAAAGTTTCTGAAATATTAACGTGAGTGGTATATTGTCTTTTAGTAACTAAAGCATCATACTCATCTGCAACTCTTATAATTTGTGCAGAATATGGAATATCATCTTTTCTAAGACCTCTAGGATAGCCAGTACCATTTAAAGATTCATGATGATACCATGGACCATCTGAGTATGGTCTTAAATTAATGTCTTTCATACAATATTCATATCCAAGAGTAGTATGTGTTTTCATAATCTCATATTCTTCTGCTGTAAGTTTACCGTTTTTAGCAAGAATTTCAGAAGGAATAAACATTTTACCTAAATCATGAATATATCCAGCAACTAGACAATGAATTGTAAATTGATTGTTACAATGCATATATTCACAAATACGAGCCGATAGATTTGAAACATTACTAGAATGGACTTTTGTAAAATAGTCTAAATTTTCCATAATTCCAAGGCTATTTTTTAAATCTTTATCTAAATCATGTATTTTTATATTACTAGGACTATAAAAGTCATATTTTTCTTCTAACATACAGATATTTTCTCCTTTGTATATAATTAATATACCATTAATAAAAAAATAAAACAATACAAAAATTATAAAAAGTAAATGCAATTTTGTAAGAAATTCAAATTTGACTAATAGGTAAAAACATATTGCAAAATTAATAATCATATAATATAATACAGTAAATTCTAAGAATATAATTATATTCTAGTTACCACTTATAAAAAAGAGGTAGTATTATGAAAAAATTTTTATCAAATTACAAATCAACGATAATTCTTTTAGTTGCTATTATCGTTGGTGCAATCGTAGGAATTATATTCCAAGAAAAAGCGACTATTCTTCAACCACTAGGTGATATCTTTGTAAATCTTTTACTAGTTATTATTGTACCACTTGTTTTCTTAAACATTACCACAGCAATCGCTAAAATGAAAAGTCCAAAAAGAGTTGGAAAAATATTAGTTACAATTATTGTAGTATTTGTTATTACATCTGTAATTGCACTAATAATAGGATTTTTAAGTACAGCATTTATAAAATTAGTCGATTCAAATGATGGAGAAGCAATAAGAAGCTCTCTTGAAGAAACAACAGGAGATAGTGAAGAAACGGAAGAGTTAAGTATTGCAGATAGAACGGTTCAATTACTAACTGTAAGTGACTTCCCAGAATTATTATCTAAAAATAATATTATTGCACTTTTAGTATTTTCAATAATTTGCGGAATCGCAGTAAAAATGACAGGAGAAAAGGGAGAGCCATTTTTAAATTTCTTAAATTCAGCAAATAATGTTATTCAAAATATAGTAAAAATAATAATGTATTATGCACCAATAGGATTAGGATGTTATTTTGCGGCATTAGTAGGAAGCTTTGGAGCATCAATAGCATTAGGATATTTGAAAACATTTTTAATATATACGGTAGTTGCAGTATTCTTCTACTTTGTAATGTATACAATATATGCATTTATAGCAGGGGGAAAAAAAGGAATACAATTATTCTGGAAAAATGCAATACCACCAACATTTACATCACTTGCAACATGCTCAAGTGCAGCATCAATTCCGGTAAATATAGAATCAAGTAAAAAGATAGGAGTACCTGATGATATTGCAGAAACAACAATACCAATGGGAACAAGTTTTCATAAAGATGGATCTGTTATTGGATCAGTATTCAAAATAATGTTTTTAGTATGTTTATTTGGAACTACTTTAAACTCGCCAGGAGCAATCATGCAAGTTCTAGGAGTAGCACTTTTAGCAAACCTTCTTATTACTGGCGTTCCAATAGGTGGAGGAACAATCTCTGAAATGTTAATTATAACAATGATGGGATTTCCAGTAGCAGCACTTCCAATACTTACAATTATTGCAACAATAATTGACCCACCAGCAACAATGCTTAATGTTGTTGGAGATACAGTATCTTCAATGATGGTGGCAAGAGTTGTAGATGGCAAGAATTGGTTAGATAAAAAATAGATAAGTTATGTGAAGGTTAATAAAAATAATTAGTAAAAAATTAATTTAGCAAAGGATTTTAAAAGAAAGGCAATTGAAATGCAAGAAATAAAATTATTATATTTATATCCTGATTTATTGGAATTATATGGAGATTTTGGAAATATACAAGTTTTAAAATATAGATGTGAACAGAGAAACATAAAATTAATCATTGATGAATATTCTATTGGAGATGATACACCTGACTTTGAAAGCTATGATATAATTTTCGCAGGTGGTGGAGCAGATAATGAACAAAGTATATTATCAGATGATTTAATGAAACATAAAGAAAGTATAAAGAAGGCATTTGAAAATGGTACATTCTTTTTACTAATTTGTGGAGCATATCAATTATTTGGTAAATATTATAAAGGTGTAGAAGGAAACATCATACCTGGATTAGAAGTATTTGATTATTATACAGTTTCAGAACCAGATAGAACAAAAAGATGTATAGGAAATATTGTGACTAAAGCTTGCTTCGATGGAGAAGAAACTGAAATTATAGGTTTTGAAAATCATGGTGGGCAAACATTTGATGTTGAAAAACCTTTTGGAAAAGTTTTATTTGGAAATGGAAATAAGTTTCAAGACGAATATGAAGGATATTTCAAAGAAAATGTAATTGCTACATATTTGCATGGACCATTACTTTCAAAAAATCCGAAAGTTGCAGATTATATTATAAAATATTGTTTAGAAAGAAAAGAACCTAGTGAAGAAATTAAATTAAAAAAATTAGATGATACATTTGAAGAAAAATGTAGAAAACAATTATTAGATAGATTTATAAAGAAATAGGAGTTCAATTATTGAACTCCTAAAATTTTTACATGGTCAAGTGAAAGTTATATATACTGCTTATATCAATTAAAACACTTGAATTAATTGGCAATGTGTAGTATAATATATATAAGCTTTATTGTGTTACTTAAAAATATAATTATATTTTAAGGAGGAAAAAACATGTTATTAAGATTAGCTATTTATTGGATTGGATTTGTTGTTATTGTGTTATTATATGCATTAGGAGAGATTTCTGAGTGTGAATACAAAAAGCCGGTTAACGAGAAGAAATATCGGAATACAATGAAATTATTAAATAAAATCATTAATGAATTATGCTTTTTATGCATGATAGTATATTTTTTCTATAATATATACATGTTAATATTTAGTTATGATACATTAATACGAGTAGCTTGTTTAGCGTATATTGTATTTTTTGGCTTTTTAAACTTGGAATCTATACTAGATGATCAAGAGTGGAAATATTTTAATTCTGTTAAGGATTTTTTTCAAGGTTTTTTCATTATATTATCACTAGTAGGATTGGTGGCTTATTTAGTAATGATTTGCTTTTTTATGATGAGTGGTATGAATTGGAAAGGAAAAGAAAGCGACAAACATGAAGAATATGCTTATTCCATTGATATTTTAGAAATGAGAGAAGTACCTTATACGAATACTTATGGTTGGTATGTTAGATCTGCTCCAAGTAATGCGTACTATTATGAAGTTGTTAACGAAAATGGTAATATTATTACAGAAGTAATAGATGGTCAAGAGTATTATGTAGAAAGGGATGAAGATGATAAATATATAAGCAACCCACATATTGATGTATATTATACTATTCAACAATGTTATAATATTTATACAATGAAAACATTTGAAGATGTAGTAGATAAAAGGTATGTTATTTGTATTCCTGAAGATTCAATTTACTATGAAAAATAGTTAATAAAAAATAATATCTCAGATTGTTGAAAAACCCTAGATTTTTCTAGGGTTTTCTTCATGCTTTTTTTATATTACATAAAATTATTCATAACTTTTAATTAAATTAATATAATTAAACATAGTAAAATTAAGGTTTATATGGTTGTAACATATAAATTTATTATAGGAGTATGATTTATGAATTTTAATTGTTTTAATTTTGAAAATTTTAGAAAATGGTGTGTAAATAGAGTGATAAATATAATAGTCGTAGTGGCATTTTTGATATTTGTTGTAATAATAATATTTGCAGCAAGCATAGGAAGCAATAGTCCAAGTATTATAGTAAGTAGCAATAGTATTTTAAGTACTAAAAAAATTGGGTGGGGAATAAAGAGGGCAGATAATCATGAACAACCAGATTTAGGTCAAGAAAATAAAAAAATTATTGATGAACAAAAAGGAATAGCAATAGGAAACAAAGATAAGCCATATATATATCTTACTTTTGACGTTGGATATGATAATGGTTATACAAGTAAAATTTTAGATGTATTGAAAGAAAATAATGTATGTGCTCTATTTTTTATAACAGGACAATTTGTAAATACAAGCTCAGATTTAATTCAAAGAATGATAGATGAAGGTCATATAATTGGAAATCATACTTCAAAGCATAAGACAATGCCAGATATAAGTGAAGAAGAAATAAAAGAAGATGTTATGAATCTTCATAAAGAAATTTTTGAAAAATTTAATTATGAAATGAAATATATAAGACCACCAAAAGGAGAATATAGTGAAAAAACAATAGCATATACTAATTCATTAGGATATAAAACTGTAATGTGGTCATTTGCATATGATGATTGGGATAACAATAAGCAAGGTAGAGAAGATTATGGTAAGAAAAAAATACTAGATAATCTTCATAATGGTGAGGTTATGTTACTTCATGCAACTTCAAAAGATAATGCAAATATATTAGATGAAGTAATAAAGGAAACCAAAAAGATGGGATATGAGTTTAAATCAATTGATGAATTTGAATATTAAAAAAATTGCGAAAATAATATAAGTATTAATAAAATTTTTAAAATTAGTAAATAAATCAGGAAAGGAAATTAAGAATGAGTAAATTTGATAAAATATTTGGAATTCCTGAGGAAATATCAACTGATATTCCAAAAGTTACAATAGTTGGTTTTGATAAAATGCTCATTGAAAATTACAAATGTATTTTAGAATATCAAGATTTTTTCATTAGAATAAAAATGGCTACTGGTTTAATTAATATTAATGGATTTAATCTTTTAATGAATGAAATGACAAAAGATGATTTGATTATAACAGGAATAATTGAAAGTGTTGATTTTGAAAAGAATGAACTCAAATAATTGTTAAAAATAATAATGATTAGTTAATAATTAATTAGAATAATAAAAAAATACATAAAAAGTTGTATGGAAAGAGGCTTTTATGCAATTTAAACTAATAGATAATTACATAAAGGGTTTTGTAAGAATAGAAGTTGAAGGATACTACATTGAACGATTTATAAATAATTGTATGACAAAAGGAATATTCTTGTGGGGCATAACAAGAAAAAGAGGGACAATCATACAAGCAAAAATCAATATAAATGACTTTAAACAAGCCGTAACTATAGCAAAAAAGCATGGATGTAAAATAAAAATAAAAAGGAAAAGTGGAGTTCCATTTTTAATAAAAAGGTATAAAAAAAGAAGATTATTTTTTATTCTTTTAGTAGTAGTTTTTATAGTTATATTTGGAATTTCAAAATTTATATGGAATATAGATATAACAGGAAATGAAAAAATAAATGGGCAAGAAATAATTGAAATTGCAAGGGAAAATGGATTAAAAGTTGGTACTTTAAAAAGTAGTATAAATGTAGAGGAAATAATTAATAAAATTAGATTAGCGAGAAATGATTTAGCATGGATTGGAATTGAAATAAAAGGAACAAATGCAATTATAAAAGTAGTAGAAGCAGAAGAAAAGCCAGAAATAGTTGATGAAAATAGTTTTACAAATATTGTTGCAAGTAAAGATGGAGAAATTACGAGTATTAGCGCACAGAATGGTACAATTTTGACTCCAAAGGGAACGCAAGTAAAAAAGGGGGATGTATTAATTGCAGGATACATGGAAGGAAAATATACAGATAGATATTATGTAAATAGCAACGGAGAAGTAAAGGCAAAAGTAATTTATTCGGGAACAGAGAAAATTAGTAAAAAAGAGACGAAAAAACAAGAAACAGGTAACATAAACAAAAAATATGCGATAAAATTTAATAATTTTAAAATAAATTTTTATAAAAAGCTTTCAAAATTTAAAAATTATGATACAATATACGAAAGTAAAAAAATAAAAATATTCTCTAATTTTTACCTGCCAATTGAATTTATCCAATATACTAATTATGAAGTAGAAGAGGTAGAGCTTACGCATACTGAGGATGAGGCGAAAGAACTAGGGAAGCAGGCAATAGAAGAACGACTAGAAAAATTGATTGAAGGTGACATAATTGATAAAACAATTGAAATGATAGACAACGGTACTTATTATGAAGTAAAAATGATATATACAAGTATAGAGAATATAGGCACTAAGGAAGAAATTAAATTTTGAAAGGATGGAATTTTATGGGAGCAGAAGAAAAAAGTTTAAAAGTTTATGATACTAGAAGGACTTTCTTTTCAAAGATAGGTAGTACCTTTAGTAAAATATTAGCACCAACTAAGGTTGGATTTAATAATTTTCTTGTCAACATAAAAAGAAATTCTATGATAAGAGCTTATAAAGCTATGGAAAATTGCAAAGAAGAAAAAGAGGAAATAACTGAAAAGAAATTTGAAGATTATTATTCACTTTATTTAGATTCGATTGATCAACTACTTATAGAAACTATTTATAAAAAAGTAGTTATGGATACAGCATCAGTATTTGAAAAAGATGCATTATCTAAATATTACAATATCATACACTTGAAAGAAAATGATGAAATAGAATATAAATATAAAAAGCAACAATATTTATTAACACTCGATTACAATAATTTAAAAGAAACAAATAAAACAAAGCAATTAGATGAATATATGAAAGTATATTTATATGAAATGGAACAACTTTATAAAGGGTTGTTAAAACATTATTCAATAATACTTCCAGAACAAAAAATACCAGCAGAAAAAGAAAATGTATATAATAAAATTTTTGATATATTAGAAGAATATGTTACAAATATTATTCCATTAAAAGATGTAAAAGATAATGAACTTATTAAGGAATGTAGCTTATTTGAAACTTATGAAGTTGGAAAATTAGATCAAGTAGATATTATTGATAAAAAAATGCTTTTATTAGGAATAAGTAGAAAGTTATTCGTTCATAGTTTACCATTAATTGTTGCAGAAAAATGTTATATCAAATTACTTAAGGATGCTAGAAATCTTGTAGTTGATACAAAAATTGCAAAAAAAAGAGAAAGTGCATATCAACTTTTATTGAGAATAATGGAACAATATGACAAGAAATTACTTTCTGTAAAGATTTATTGGAATAATAATGAAGAAAAAGTAGCTTATAATAAATTTTCACTAAAATTTAAGGAATTAGAAAAAATAAAAGAAGAAAAAGGTCTTCATGCATATGATATTAAAAAACAAATTTTATATATTAGAGAAGACATGAGTTTCTTAAAAAAATACAATGATAAATATTATAGAATAATGAAATTCTATAAAGGACGTTTAGTAAAACTTGGTGACATGAGACAGATTAGCCAAAAATATAAAACAGGAAACTATAAAATAGTAAAAGGATTAAAAAAGGAAATAATAAATGAAACAGCATGTTGAGATTGTTTATGATGGCATACAAGAAAATAAAAATTGTGAAGAAATCATAAATAAGGTTATCGAAAAATGTTTTGAAAATGAAAAGATGGAAGGGTTAAAGTTATACATTAGTATAACTTTAACTAATCCTAAGAGCATAAAAGAAATAAACAAAACTTATAGAAATATTGACAAAGAAACAGATGTATTATCGTTTCCAATGTTTGAAAAAGAAGAATTGGATAATATGGTAAAAAATAATTATCAAGTAGATGATGTTTTGGGTGACATAATAATATCTGTTGATAAAGTTGAAAGACAAGCGAAAGAATATGGACATAGTTTTGAAAGAGAGCTAGCCTATATGTGTGTACATGGCTTTTTTCATCTAATTGGATATGATCATATTAAAAATGAAGATAAAAAGAAAATGAGAGCAAAAGAAGATGAGGTCCTTAATGAAATGGGCATAACAAGAGAAAAATTATAAAATAAAGATTTTGTAATAAATTAAGAAAAATGAAAATTTATAATAAAAATAGAATAAAAAAATATAACTAGAATAGAGTTATAAAAAGGACAAAGTAATAAAAATTAAAATTAAGGAGAAATTAATGAAAAAAAAGAAGGAAAAAAATGACTCAAGGCTCTACAACAAAAATTTTTTGCAAGCCTGTAGTAATGCTGTTAATGGTATCATATACTGTGCGACAACTCAAACTAATATAACAAAGCAACTTATTTTAGGAACAATAGTTATGATACTTAGTTTATTTTATGATTTTACAACTGCCGAATTTTTATGCTTAACATTTGCAGTATTTTTTGTAATTTTTGCTGAAATGATAAACACTGCATTAGAAACCATTGTTGACCTTTATGTTGATACATACCACCCAAAAGCAAAAATAGCAAAAGATGTAGGAGCTGGAGCAGTAGTTCTAGCAGCTATAAATGCAATAATTATAGCATATTTTTTATTTTTTAGAGAAACTGAAATGTCACAAATGGCAAATAGTTTATTAAATCAAGTATTATCATCACCAACACACTTAGGATTTGTTGCAATAATTTTAACTGTAATAGCAATAATATCGATGAAAGCTACTTTCAAAAAAAGAGATATAGCAGATGGAGTAAAAAAAGAGAACTTTTTACCTAGCGGACAATCGGCTTTAGCGTTTGCAATACTTACAGCAATATTTCTAAACACAAGAAATCTATTAGTATTTTGCTTAGCTTTAATACTAGCATTGCTTGTTGCAGGAAATAGGTATCATGATAAGAAGACATTTGGAGAAATTCTTTTTGGTTCTTTAATGGGAGTTCTAGTAGTAGTGCTTGTATATGGATTAACAATATTTAAGATGTAAAGTTTATTGTTTATAATTTTTTCTATACTAAAAGTTTTAGTTTGTATAATGCAGAAAGGAATAAATAAGCTTATGAGTAGGAGAAATGATAAAGAAAAGAGCAAAAAAGGTATAATAATATTATTGTTTTTATTAGTAATAGCACTTGCTGTAATTACAGCTTATATTTATAAAATATATTTTTCTAATGATAATACTATTTCTTCTGCAACTGAAGTAGAAAATGAAGTAACGAACTCAATAGTAGTAGTAGAAGAAAAAAAGCTTCAAACTTTTGTGGGAAATGATAGACCAATAGCAGTAATGATAGATAATAATATAAATGCACTTCCACATGCAGGATTAAGTAAGGCATATGTTGTATATGAATTAATTGTAGAGGGTGGAGAATCTAGACTTATGGCATTATTTAAAGGACAAACTCTTGATAAAATTGGACCTGTAAGAAGTTCAAGACATTACTTTTTAGATTATGCATTAGAAAATGATGCAATATATGTACATTATGGCTGGAGTCCAAAAGCAGAATCAGATATAAAAACTCTAGGTGTAAATAACATTAATGGTATAACAGAAGCAAGTTCAGATTTTTGGAGAGTAAAAGATAAAAAAGCACCACATAATGTAGCAACATCAACAGATAATATATTAAAAATAGCAAAACAAAAAGGATATAGAACAACATCAGAAAAAAGTAGTCCATTTAAATATGTAGTAGATGAGGTAGAGCTTGAAAATGGTGAAGGTGCAGATACAGTAACAATACCTTATTCAACAGCAAATTCAGTAAAATGGGAATATAATAGTGAAACAAAAAGATACTTACGTTATACTAGAAATAAAAAAGAAGTTGAATGGGATTCAGGAGAAGATGTAACATTTAAAAATATAATAATAGAATTTATTCAAAATAGTAACTTAAATGATGGAACTAATGCAGGAAGGCAAGAAATGATTACAACCGGTACAAAAGATGGATATTACATTACAAATGGAAAAGCTATAAAAATAAAATGTACAAAATCTTCAAGAAGTGGAAAAACAACATATACTGATTTAGAAGGTAATGAAATAGAAATTAATGATGGAAATACTTTTATACAGATATGCCCTATTAATGCAAAAGTACAATTTACAGTAGCAAATAGCGAAGTAGAACAATAAAATATTATATTTTGATATATTTATAAAATTTTATTGATATAAGAAAAATTATAAAATTTTTTAAATGATAAGGGGAAAGATGGAAGAATTTAAATCTGGTTTTGTAACAGTGATAGGAAGAACAAATGTTGGAAAATCTAGTATAATAAATGAATTAGTTGGAGAAAAAATATCTGCAATTACAAATAAACCACAAACTACAAGAAAAAATATTAGAGGAATAATAAATAGAGAAAATTCGCAAATAATAATTATAGACACTCCAGGAATACACAAACCAAAATCAAAATTAGGAAATGCGATGATAGAGTCAGCTATAGGTTCAATTCCAGATGTTGATATAGTACTTTATGTGATAGATGCAACTAATCCAAAAGTAGATGAAGAAACTTTAGAAAAAATAAAAAATTCTAAAAAGACAACAATTTTAATAATAAATAAAATTGACTTAATTGATGCAAAAAAACTTGCAAAAATAATTGAAGAATATAAGGATTTACTTGACTTTAGTGCAATAGTACCAGTATCAGTAAAGCAAAAAAAGAATTTAGAAGAATTACTTAAAGAAATAGAAAATAACTTAAAAGCAGGACCAAAATATTATGATACTGATGAATATACAGATCAAACAACTAGAGAATTAGTAGAAGAAATAGTTAGAGAAAAAGCACTAAAACTACTTCAAGATGAAGTTCCACATGGAATTTTAGTAGAAACTAATAAATTAAAAACAAAGAAAACAAAAAATAATGAAAAAATTTTTGATATAGAAGTTACAATTTTTTGTTTAAGAGAATCACATAAGGGCATAATAATAGGAAAGCAGGGTGCAATGCTTAAAAAAATTGGAACCTTTGCAAGACAAGATTTAGAAAAAATTCTTCAAAGTAAAGTTAATATAAAACTTTGGGTAAAAGTCAAAGAAGATTGGATTAACACAGATAGCTTTGTAAAGAAATTCAAGATACAAGACTGAGGAACAGGAGAAAATTATGCTAAAACAAATTGCGTGGAATACATTTAAAAATACTGGAAATATTGATACTTTTATGGAACTTTTAGAAGTTGATAAAATAATGGAAAAGAAGGCTAATAGCTTTGTGAATAATACAAAAGATAATAAATATATAGATGAGAAAGATAAAATAGGAAAACAAAAATGGGAGTTATAAAAACAAAAGGGATTATTTTAGCCCAAAGTAATATGGGCGATAATGATAAAATGGTAACTCTACTTACCCCAGACTTAGGAAAAGTTGGATGCGCAGCAAGAGGTGCAAAAAGACCTAAAAGTGCACTTATGGCTGGTACGCAATTCCTATGCTTTGGGGAATTTATTATTTATAAGGGAGTAAATAGTTATAATATTAATTCATGTGAACCAATTGAAATATTTTATAATATAAGACTAGATATTGAAAAGTTAAAATATGCTTCAGAAATTGCTAAAATTGTAAATGATGTAACAGATGAAAACCAAAATACATATAGAATATTACAATTAACATTAAATACTATTTATATGATATCAGAATCAGATAAAGATTTGGATTTAATTTTATCAATATTTAAAATGAGATTGCTAAGTATAATTGGTTTTAGACCAGTTGTTGAAAAGTGTGTAAATTGTGGAAACAATGATAAAATAACTTATTTTAGTTTAAAAGATAATGGAGTAAAATGTGAGAGTTGTGGAAAAATTGATAAAGGAGCAATAAAAATATCACAATCAACTTTAAAAGCAATTAAGTACATAATATGGGCTGAGCCAAAAAAATTATTTTCTTTTGATGTATCAGATGAAAATAAAAAAGAGCTAAAACTCGTAGCTAAAACCTATTTAAATAAATGTATAGAAAAAGAATATGAATAATGTCGAAAAATGTCGTACGATTTTTCTTGACATACCAAAATATACCATTTATAATAAGAATAGAATTTTTAAATTCTATTCTTATTTTTATCTATTTAGATAGATATATAAGCAAATTGAATATAAATTTGCAATTTTTTCAAATAATTTTTTACCTTAAAAAATCCAAAAGATTAAAATATAAAATTAAAATAATTAATAGTAAATTAAATATCAAACAAAAAAGAAAGGAGTTTAAGTATAATATTTAGTAAAAGCTAAAAATATAAGATTTATAATATAAATAAATTACTAAAATTATACAATAATAATATATGAAAAAAACAAAAATATTAAAATACGTAATAATTATAATATCTGCAATGATTGCCGTTTTATCAGTAGCAAACTTTTCAGAGGTACAAGCATTACAAGAATGTGGAACTATAAGTGATGATAAAGTAAAATATGTAAATGCTACACTAGTTGATATAAATGCAGATAACTACAATGCACAGATGAGAGGCATTACAAAAGAAGAATATGATTCTAAATCTATTCAAGATAAAGCATCTTATGACAGAAAATCAATATTATTTGGTTCAACAGAAGGAAAAATGGTAGATGGTATTCAAAATACATTTGTATCACAAGGGACTTCAATAAATGGAAATGGTGTTATGCAAGGACTAGTAAAAAATAAATTAGTAAATGGAAATTTACAAGTAATAGATAATTATAATAATGGGACAAGTCTATTTCCAAATTCAGGTGTAACAGGTGCAAGTTCAGCATATAATGAAATATTAGCAGATTGGAAGATACCATTTTTAAAAGAAGAAAATGGTTACTATAGTTTTGATAGTGATAAATATCATCTAAAAAGAGATGATGCAAACAAAAGGTTTGTTCTTCACTCAGGAGCAAGAGGAGGAATATATCCATTTAATCAATGCAATGATGATACATTAATAGATGGAAATAGAAATTTGTATTTTACAATAAAAATGGAAATACCATTTTTAATGACAACGGATGGAAAAGTTAAGAATTCAAAAACAGGTCAATATGAAGACATGGTGTTTAATTTTTCTGGAGATGATGACGTATGGGTATATGTAGATGATACACTTGTAATAGATTTAGGTGGAACTCATATAAAACAAACTGGAAATATTAATTTTTCTACAAATCAAGTATATTATTCAAATGTGTATAATGTTGCAAATAATACAGACACATTTAACATATATAAAACAGCCTTTAGCAATGGAAAATTATCAGCAGGAAAACATACTTTAAAAATATTTTATATAGAAAGAGCAGGAGGAGGATCAAATTTATTTGCATCATTTAATCTTCAAAGCTCTGGAGTACAAACAAAATATGTAGAAAAGTATACAAACAAAGAGTTAGCAAGTGTAATAAAAACAGGAGCAGTAGGAGAAGAAATTGAACTAGAAGAAAAACAATTTACAGATAAAGTTTTGTGCCAAAGACCAGAAGAAACAACGGCAACACTTAAGGAAGAATTACAAACATTTTACTTCTATTATAAAAATAAGTACAATGTAATAACAGACTATCTAGATGTAATGGATAATTCAAAGGTATCGGAGACTGATAGTCAAAAAGTAACAGAAGATGATGAGTATTCAACTAATCAAAGAGATGTAAAAGATTATACTTTAGTATCAGTGCCAGCAAATGCAAGTGGAACAATGCCACATAATGACGTAAATGTAAAATATTATTATAAATTTACAAATGCAAAGGTTATAGTAAACTATGTAGATAAGACTACTGGAAACGTAATGGATACAGTAACATTAACAGGAACAGAAGGAGATATAGTAAATTCAGAAGAAAAAGAATTTCAAGATTATGTTTTAGTAGAAAAACCAGAAGAAACTAAATTTACTAAAAAAGAACAAACTATAACATATTATTATAAACATAAGGGAAAAATAACTGTAAATTACATAGACAAAGCAAATGGAGATTTACTTGATAAAGTTGAACTTAATGGAATAGAAGGAGACACAGTTGTATCAGAACAAAAAAGCTTTAATAATTATATTTTCTATTCTGGTCCAGAAGATAATAATTATACAATAGATAGAGCAAGTCAAGAAGTAAATTATTACTATGTACATCAAAGTAAAGTAACAGTTAAGCATTTAGAAAAAGGTTCAAATGAAGAATTAGCCCAAAAGGAAGAAACTGTTACAGAAGGGATGAACTACGAAACAAAAGAAGAAGAATTTGAAAATTACAAATTAGTTGAAAAACCAGAAAAAGAAGAATTTATGATTGGAAAAGATGACATAGAAGTAATTTACTATTACCAAAAATTAAAATTTAATTTAAAAGTAGAAATGAATTTAAAACAAGCAACAATAAATGAAAGCTACCATGAATTGAAAAATAAGATTGGAAAAATAGAAATGAACATCAAGGAAGCAAATCCAAGTGCTTCAAGTAAAATTACTTATATCATTAAAGTAACAAATGATCAAGAAAGAATAGGAAGTGGAAAGCTTATTGACTATATTCCAGAAGGATATATGGCAATGCAAGAAGATAATCCACTATGGACAATAAGTTCAGACTTAATTTATATTGATATTAATGATATAAAACCACAAGAAACTATAGAATATGAATTGATTCTAACAAAAAAGGATGAAATTGATGTATGTGGAACAGTTAGTAATCATGTAAGGATAGACGCAATAAATCTAGAAGAAACGACCTTAGAGGATAATGAGGATGTAAACGACTTAGTAATTATGCCTAGAACTGGTTTAAAGAAAATCTTAGCAGGAATAAGTTGCATAGTAATTGTAGTTTCAGTTGCATTTATAAAATTAAGAAAAATTTTTCAAAAAAATAAATAAGTAAAAAATAAAGACAAAAAATAACATAAAAAAGTATATAAACTAAAGAAAAGAATTAATATACAAAAGAAAAAATTTTTAATGCATTTTAATTTGTTTTGTGATATAGTATAATAAGTAAAATTAAATAAATTGAAATTAATAATTAATAATTAACAATTAATAATTAATAATTAATAATTAATAAATTTATAGGTTTATAGGTTACCAATTCAAAAATCTAAATAAAATAAGGAGTTTATGTTGTATTTAAATTATTAAATATATCATAAAATAAAGATATGTATTTAATTGTAGGACTAGGCAATCCAGAGCCAACATATAGTATGACAAGACATAATATGGGATTTGATACAGTAAATTTAATATCGAAAAAGTATAATATTGAGTTAAATAAAAAAGATTTTGAAGGACTATATGGAAGTGGCGAAATAGAGGGAGAAAAAGTAATATTATTAAAACCTCAAACATATATGAATGAATGCGGAAAATCAATTATAAAAGTAAAAAACTTCTTTAAAATAGAAAATGAAAAAATAATAGTAATTTATGATGATATTGATTTAGAAGTAGGTACTGTAAAAATAAGAAAAAAAGGTGGAGCAGGAACTCATAATGGAATGAAATCAGTAGTTGAAAATTTAGGAACAACAGAATTTCCACATGTTAGGATAGGAACAGGGATGCCTATTTTTAAAGAATTACTTATTTCCTATGTAATTAATAAAATGAGCAATGAAGAATATGAAAAATTAGTGCCATCAATTCAAAAAGCAGAAATAGCAGTTGAAAACATTATAAAATATGGAGTTGACGAAGCAATGAATAAATTAAACTAATTATAACTATTGAAAAAAATAATTAAAGTAAGAAAAATTAATTAGAGTCAAAAAATTATAAGTAGAGTAAAAGATTAATTAAAAAAATTATAAGTATATTAATTAAGAAAGAAGTATAATGAACAAAACTAAAATAGAAATTAAAAAAATTGAAAATGAAGTAAAAATATTTATTTATCAAAATGAAGAATTGATAGAATATTATAAGGAAGATATTAATAAAAAAAGACTAGAAGGAAACATTTATCTAGGCATTGTTAAAGATGTACTTAAAGGAATGCAATCAGCATTTATTGATATAGGAGAAGAAAAAAACGCTTTAATTCATATTAAAGATATTATTCCAAAACAAAGTAATGTAACAGGAAATGTAAATATTGATGTAGAACAATATCAGATTCAAAAATTAGTAAAACCGAAAGAAAAAATATTAGTTCAAATAAAAAGAGATTGTGATGATAAAAAGGGGTCTAGAGTTACAAAAGATATTAAACTTACAGGAAAATATATCGTGTTAATGCCTTTTACAGAATTTATTACAGTGTCTTTAAAAATAGAAGATAAAAACGAAAGAGATAGATTAATCAAAATAGTAAAAAAATATTTGCCAAAAGGGTCTGGAGCTATAATAAGAACTTCATCAAACAGCATTGAAGAAGATAAAATAAAAAGTGATATCGAAGAATTAAAAAATTTATGGAAAAAAATATTAGATGAAAAAGAAAAAAATGAAAAAAGAGAAAAACCAATAAAGATTTATGATAATAATGGATTAATAGGCAAACTAATTACAGATTTTGAACCAATGGGATTAGAGATTGTTGCTGACTCAGAAGAAACAAAAAAATATATTTTAAACGAAATAAATCAAGATTTAAAAGTATCTGTAAAAGATGTAAAAGATATGTCAGAAATGCCAAGGAAAGTATGGCTAAATTGTGGAGGATTTATAACAATAGATAAATGTGAAGCTTTGACTGCAATAGATGTTAATTCTGGAAGATTTACAGGAAAAAGTGAACTTGAAGATACTGTATTAAAAGTTAATTTAGAAGCGACGAAAGAAATTGCTAGACAGATAAAATTAAGAGATATAGGTGGAATAATAATAATTGATTATATTGATATGGAAAAAGAAAAAGACAGAAATAAAGTAAAAGAAACAATGCTTGAAGAAATAAAAAATGATAGATCAAAAGTTCAAGTTTTAGAATTTACAAAATTAGGTCTACTTGAAATGACAAGAAAACATATATTAGGAAGATAATAGAATATAATTATATTAAAATTGAATAATAATAATATTTTTTAAAGAAAAATCATTTATAACTATGTGCGCCTTTAAGGCGATACAAGAAAGGAATGAGATTTTTATGAATAATTGGTTTTCTATGAATGTAGATGATGTCAAAAAAAAGCTAAATACAGATATAGATGAAGGATTAAAAACAGATGAAGTTTTAAAAAGGCAAGAGCAATATGGATTAAATAAACTAAAAGAAGGAAAGAAAAAAAGCTTATTTATAAAGTTTTTAGAGCAATTTAAAGATTTTATGATTATAGTATTAATTATCGCTGCAATTATTTCAGGGATAATTGGAAAAATAAATGGAGAAGGATTAACAGATACTATAATTATAATGGTAGTAATTATAGCTAATGCAATTATAGGAGTAGCACAAGAAAATAAAGCAGAAAAATCATTAGAGGCATTACAGAAACTAAGTGCACATACTGCAAAAGTTATAAGAAATGGAAAACAATCAATTATTCAAGCATCAGAATTAGTTCCAGGAGATGTAGTAATACTAGATACTGGAGATTATGTCCCAGCAGATTTAAGACTTGTTGAAGCAGTCAATTTAAAAATACAAGAATCAGCATTAACGGGTGAATCATTACCAGTAGAAAAAGTATCTAACGAATTAGAAGATAAAGAAATAGGAATAGGTGATAGAATAAACTTAGCATTTTCTTCTTCTCTTGTTACTTATGGAAGGGGAAAAGGTATAGTTGTAGAAACTGGTATGCAAACAGAAGTGGGAAAAATAGCAGAAATAATTAATAATAGCGAAAAAGAAGAAACTCCACTTGCAAAAAAATTAAATAAATTAGGAAAAGTGCTAGGGTTAGCTGCCCTTGTAATTTGTGCTGTAATATTTTTAATTGGATTATTATATGGTAAAGAGCCATTAGATATGTTTATGACAGCAGTAAGTTTAGCGGTAGCAGCAATTCCAGAAGGATTAGCAGCAGTATCTACAATAGTTTTAGCAATAGGTGTACAAAGAATGGTAAAGAAACATGCTATTGTAAAAAAGCTCCCAGCAGTTGAAACATTGGGTTCAACTACTGTAATATGTACAGATAAAACAGGTACATTAACTCAAAACAAAATGACAGTAAAGAAGATATTTTGGAATAATAAAACTGTTAAATTAGAAGATATAAAAGAAGTAGATGATGAATTAAGGGGACTTATATATACAAGTATGCTTTGCAACGATACCAAAGTTGGAGTAGATAAAAAATTAATTGGAGACCCAACGGAGACAGCTTTAGTAGATATGGGATTTGAACTAGGATTTGATCCAAGTAAATTTGAAGAATATAAAAGGGAATTAGAAGTGCCTTTTGATTCTGAAAGAAAATTAATGACAACAATTAATAAAATAAAAGATAGATATATTGTATATACAAAAGGTGGAATCGATGAACTTCTGGAAAGATGCACTAAAATAGACTTAAACGGAGAAGTTGTAGAAAAAACTGAAGAATTAGAAAATAAAATAAAAACTGAAAATGAAAATATGGCAAAAGATGCATTAAGAGTATTAGGAATGGCATATAAAGAAATAGATAAGTTGCCTAATAAAGAAGAATTAAGTGAAGTCGAGAATGATTTAGTATTTATAGGAATGTGTGGAATGATTGACCCACCAAGACCTGAGGTAAAAGATGCAGTTGCAAAATGTAAAACAGCAGGTATAAAAACAGTTATGATTACAGGAGATCATAAAGTAACAGCTATAGCAATAGCAAAGGAATTAGGAATTATTGAAAGTGAAGAAGAAGCAATAACTGGCATTGAACTAGAAAAAATGTCAGATAAAGAATTAAGAAAAAATATAAAGAAATACTCAGTTTATGCAAGAGTATCACCTGAACATAAAGTTAGAATAGTAAAAGCTTGGCAAAGTTATGGCGAAGTTGTGGCAATGACAGGTGATGGAGTAAATGACGCACCTGCACTTAAAACATCAAATATTGGTTGTGCAATGGGCATTACAGGAACTGATGTATCAAAAGAAGCAGCTGATATTATTTTAACTGATGATAATTTTGCAACAATAGTTGATAGTGTTGAAGAAGGAAGAAGAATTTATGATAATATATTAAAAGCAATACAATTCTTGATTTCAAGTAATATAGGTGAAATTGTCGTATTATTTTTATCAATTTTAATAACACCATTGTTAAGTAAAAACTTTGGTGTAGGAATAGACAAGATAGTTATATTCTTAGTTCCACAATTATTATGGATAAACTTAGTTACGGATTCACTTCCAGCACTAGCACTTTCGGTTGATCCTGCAAACAAAAATGTTATGGAAAGAAAGCCAAACAAAAACAAAGGAATATTTACTAAAGGAATGACTTGGAGAATTATTTATCAAGGAATTTTGATTGGTCTAATAACACTTGTAGCCTTTGTACTAGGATTAGCTTCAAATAATGAAACAATTGCAAGTATGAGTTTAAAATATCCTAATTTAACTACAGAAGAAATAAAAATAGAAATAGGTCAAACAATGGCATTTACAGTAATAGCATTTGCAGAACTTGTTCATGTATTTAATATAAGAAATAATAAAGAATCAATATTTAAGACGGGTATATTAGGAAATAAAATGCTTATTTTAGCAATTTCAGTTTCAGCAGTTCTTATGCTTGCTGTACTATTTATTCCTGTACTTCAGAATATTTTTGGAATAATAAAATTACCAACTGATAAAATTTTAGAATGTTTATTATTAATTGTTTCACCAGTAATTGTAGTTGAGCTTATGAAATTGTTAAAAATAAATACATCAAGAAATGAAGAATAAATTAAATGAAACTATCTAGTAAATCGAAGTCTAATGAAAAAGTAAATAGTAATGCATAGTTATAAAGCTTGACATTTAAACAAATACAATGCTATAATTAGCATTATTACTTGATTTTAAAGAAATAGATTTATATAAGTTAAATTTATGAGGTAAAAAATGGGAGAAGAAAAAATACAAGGAGTAATAGAAGCAATATTATTTTCTACTGGTAGAATTGTAAAAATCAAAGAACTTATGACAATATTAGAGATAAGTTCTGATGAAGTTATAAAACAAATAGGAAATTTACAAGAAGAATATAAAAAAGAATCCAGAGGACTTGAAATTATTAGAGTAGAAGATGGTTATCAATTAGCTTCAAAAAAAGAATATTATGAATATTTATATCCAGCATTTGATAAGAGATTAAAACCTACTTTATCTCAAGCATCATTAGAAGTATTAGCGATACTAGCATATAATCCTAGAAGCACAAAAGCAGATATAGAATCAATTAGAGGTGTTGATTCTAATGGAACTATGTATAAATTATTAGAATACAATTTAATAGAACCAGCAGGAAAGGCTGACTTACCGGGAAGACCTTTGACATATAAGGTTACATCTGATTTTATGAAAATGTTTGGAATTAAGTCTTTAAAGGATTTACCAGACCTACCTAAATATAAATTAGATAGTAATAGGCAAGTTGTAATTGATGATTTAGTGGAAAATAAAGAACAAGAAGATAGTTCAGAAATTAATTCAAATAATAATTCAGATGAAGATAGCGATGTAAACACTGAAAATAATATAATATAAAGAAAAAGTATGGAAATATTTATAACAAAAAGGGAGAATAAAATGAAATTATCACAATCAGGAATAGGAACAATGAGAGTAAACAACTTAGATGAAATGTATCCAGTACAAGATATATTATTACAATCGGGTCAATTAGTTCAATATGGAACTGGAATTTATGCTTATAGCAATATTGTAATGCTTGTAAAAAGAACATTAGAAAGAATTATAGAAGAAGAATTAAATAAGGCAGGTTGTATAGAAGTACAACTTCCAACTCTTCAACCAGATTCAATATGGAAAAAATCTGGAAGATGGGATAAATACATAGAAGAAGGAGTAATGCTTACAGTCGAATCTGATAGAGGAACATATTGTATGGCACCAACTGCAGAAGAAGCAGTGGTTGAATTTGCGAGAGAAAAATTAAAGTCATATAAGCATATACCAGTAACTTATTATCAGATAGGTGAAAAATATAGAAATGAAATAAGAACAAGAGGGTATTTACTTAGAGGAAGATCATTTTTGATGATGGATGCTTATAGCTTTGATAGTAATTCAGAAGAATTAGAAGAATCTTATAAGAAAGTGAGAGAAGCTTATTTAAAAATTGCTGATAGAGTTGGATTAAAAATTATTCCTGTTGTGGCTGATAATGGTTCAATGGGAGGCAAGAAGAGTGAAGAATTTATGTTTATTTCTCCAATAGGAGAAGATACAATTCTTTATGATGAGAAAAGTGAGACCGCATTAAATACAGAAATATTAGAAAAAGAAAATTATCAGGAATACTTAAGAGAAGAATATGGTATAGAAGATATTACAAAATATAATAAAACCAAAGCAATAGAATTAGGACATATTTTTCAATTAGGAACAAAATACTCAGAATCTATGAATGCTAAATTTATAGATAAAGATGGTAAAGAAAAGCCTTTTTATATGGGATGTTATGGAATAGGAGTATCAAGATTGCTAGCTGCAATTTATGAAAATTCTGTTATAAAAGATGATAATGGAAAAGTTATGGGATTTTCTCTTCCAAAAGAATTAGCACCATATAAATTACAAATAATTCCTAAAATGGAAAATGAAGAAAAATTAAATCAGGCTTTTGAATTATATGAAAAAATGAATGGAAAAGCTATTATAGATGATAGAGAAGGTATAAGCTTAGGAGCTAAGATAAAGGATTGTAAAATACTTGGAACACCTTATATGGCAATATTAGGAGATAAAGTAGAGGACGGAAAAGTAGAGCTAGAGAATACAAAAACAGGTGAAAAACAAATATTATCTATTGAAGAAGTTGCTCGAATGATAAAAAAATGATTTGAAAAATTAGATAATAAAATGATAAAAATTAAAAATATTAATAAAACAATATAATAATAAAATGCAAATATAAAATAATAAGAAAATAAATAATAAAAAGGAACGTTATGATTTATAACGTTTCTTATGAATTTATAAGTATTTTTAATAATTGAGGATAAAGAGTAATAGCATTTTTCTTCCAATTATTAACTATTTCTTGAGCTTGTTCTCTAGAATAAGCCAAAATTTTTATTGAAAAGACAATCTCACCATTGTCAACGATTTTACATTCTATTTCATATTCATTTTCACTTTTTGGAGTATATTCAGCGATAATTGATTGAGAATTATCAACTTGTTCTAAGTTAGTTTTTAGGTTAGTATCAACTTTTAGTTTTATAATTCCAGGTAAAATATCTAATGTTAAATTTAATGTCTTTTTACCATCCTCAGTAATCTCGTAAAAATCTTGAGTTTCTTTTTTATAGCATACAATATATTTTACTTCTATTAAATCTAAAAGAAATTGTTGAAAATAAAAGTAATTTAAATCAACAGCAGAAGTAATAATACTGTAAAGAGCATCATTTGTGATAGGTTTAGTTACATTATTTAAAATATATAAGATAAGTACTTTATTTTCAGCTAAAGTATTATTATCAGATGTTATTTTCAAATTAAAAACCTCCTATAATAAATCAACAAAGCAATTATATCATATTATTAAGGAAAAAGCTAGCATTAAGCGAAAAATATATATAATATCGATTATAGAGTAAAAATATTTATTTATATAAAATTTTTTGTTGATATATTTTAATTAGTTGTGTATAATATTTTTATAGATATAAATTTATTGGAGGACATATGAAAAAAAATAAAGGTTTTTCGTTAATAAATATAATACTAATTATAGTAATATTAATATTTATAGTATTTATTTGTTTAATTATTTTTCAAGGAAATGAAAAAAGTAACATTGATATAAGTAGTGATTCAAATAACGCAGTAGTAAGAAACGTAGTAAGGAAAAGCAATAGCACAAAAAATGAAAACCAAGAAAGAGAAGAATTGAGAAATTTAGATGATTATAATAATCAAAGTAGTACAACAAATGAAGCAATAAAATATTATTATTATCAGCTAAATAATACTGGAAAGGCAATATATGATACAGTCTTAGAAAATATAGATGCTTTAAAAGATGGATATCAACCAATAGAATTTGATATAAAAACAGCAGATGTTGGAGATGAATTTCAATCTGCATGGGATGCTTTAATATTAGATAATCCAGATTTATTTTGGGTAGATACAAATAAGATAGTGTTAACAACAAAAATGACTACCTTTTTATCTTCAGTAAAATATAGTTATGTTTTAGAGCCAAAGCAAGGAGATAGCTATTTCTTGAGTTCATTTTCTAGTCAAGAAAATGTAGAAGATTCAATTAATCAAGTTAATAATAAAATTGATGAAATAGTAAGAAAATGCACAGGGACTACTTATGACAAAGTAAGAAAAGCACATGATCAGCTAGTTGATATGTTAACTTATGATCAAACTGGAAGAATTAATAATTCTAATATATATGGAGCATTAGTTGAAAAAACTTGTATTTGCGAAGGATATGCGGAATCATTTAAAATTATACTAGATAAATTAAACATTCCATGTGTTTTAATATATGGAGATGCCTTAGATGCAAGTGGACGCACAGAAGCACATGCATGGAATGAAGTAAAAATGGATAATGATAATTGGTATGCGGTGGATGTAACTTGGGATGATCCAATAATATTAGGGTCAGGATCTCCATCAGGAGTTGATTACCATAAGAATTTTTTAAAGGGAAGTGTGGATTTTGAAAATTCACATATAGCTAATGGAGATGTTTCAGGAGAAGGAAAAATATTTACTTATCCAACTCTTTCTAAAGTAGATTATTAATAAAATTAAATTATGTAGTTAAATTAGAATAAGTTAAAATCTAAAAAAATATAATTAATTCAGTTTATTTCAAAAGTACTAAGCAATATGATAGAGAATAGCAAATGAAGTTACAATGAAACAAGAATTAATTATATTTTTTATTTTATTGTTCAATAAGTTTATGACCAAGTTCAGTGATAGTTCCAGCGCCTTGAGTAATGACAACATCATTAGGTTTAACATTTCTTTTCAAAAATTCAATAATATCATCAAAATTAGAAATGTAATAAGCTTTTCTTCCTAAAGCATCTATTTTTTCAACTATATCTTTAGAACTAATATTATAAATATTTTCTTCACGTGCGGCATATATATCAGTTATTATAATATTATCAAAATTTAGCAAGCAGTTAGCAAAATCGTCAAGTAAATTCTTAGTTCTACTGTACGTATGAGGTTGAAAAACAACCCAAGAGTGATTAAAATCTTTCTTTTTTAAAGCTTCTGCAGTAGCAGTTATTTCTGTTGGATGATGACCATAATCATCATATACAGAAGCACCATTTATTTTTCCTAAGTATTGAAATCTACGTTCAACACCTTTATATTTTGCTAAAGCATTTTTTATGTCAAATCTATCAAGCCCAAACTCATCGCATAAAGCTATGCATGCTAGAGCATTTAAGATATTATGTTTTCCAAGAATTGATAGTTTTATAGTTTTGTAAAATACATTATTGTGATACACATCAAAAGATGGATATCCATTTACATCAAAATTTATATTTTTTGCCGTAAAATTAGCATTAGTATTTTTTAATCCAAATGTTATACTCTTAGCTTTTGTGTATTGAGATATGTGAGCACAATTAGTATCATCAGCATTATAAACTAAAATGCCATCATCAGGTAAAAGTTTAACATATTTTATAAAAGCTTCTTTTAAATTATCAAAAGTTTTATAATAGTCTAAATGGTCATTGTCAATATTTAAAATAATTTCAGCTTTCGGAGAAAACTTTAAAAAGCTTTCTGAATATTCACAAGCCTCTAAGATAAAAATTTCACTATTTCCAACTCTATAGTTACCATCAATATCATCTAAAATAGCACCAATTTGAATAGTAGGATCTTGTTTTGCTTCTAAAAAGCACATTGAAACCATTGATGTTGTTGTAGACTTACCATGTGTACCAGATACACAAATAGTATTTCTAAAAGCACGAGTAATAGCGCCTAAAAATTCTTTTCTTTCAACTGTAGGAATTCCAAGTTCTCTAGCTTTTACAAGTTCAGGATCATTTTTTGATATTGCAGCAGAATATACAACTAAATCAAAACCTGTAACGTTTTCGGGATTATGTCCAATAGAAACAGCTATACCTGAACTAATTAATTTATCTATAATTGAAGAAGTATGTACATCAGAACCAGCTACATTAAATCCCCAATATTTTAATATTTCAGAAATACCGCTCATACTTGAGCCACCAATTCCAATCATATATATATTTTTATATTGTCTTATTTCTTGAATATTTGCCAAATATGTCATCTCCTATCTATATCTCTTAATATATTATGCAGTATTTTACATATTAAAACTAAAATTTCATATAATTGCACACTCATTATAATACAGGAAATGAAAAAAAACAAGATAAAAAACTAAAATGAAAAGAATTGTGGAGTGAAATTATTTTCACTTCATGCACAAAAAAGTGTCTGGATATCAAATAATTATAAAGATGATGTATAATAAAATATAGGTTAAACAAATGAATTAAATAAAAATAAAATGTCAAAATGTATTTTTTTGTAAAAAATAAGAAGGGAAAAACAAAAAAATAGCGAATAAAATAGTAGTACATAATAACGTACTACAACAAAACTTTGGAAGGAGAACATATAACAATGGAAATAACAGATGTAAGATTAAGAAAAGTAAGTACAGAAAACAGATTAAAAGCTGTTGCCTCTGTAACGTTCGATAATGAATTCGTTGTTCACGAAATTAAAGTTATCGAAAATCCTGAAGGAGTATTATTTATTGCTATGCCTAGCAAGAAAATCAAAAGTACAGGAGAACATAAGGATATAGCACATCCTATAAATCCTGCTACTAGAGAAAAAATTCAAAATGCTATATTAGAAGTATACAATAATACCCCTGAACCTGAAGCAAAACCAGAAGCTCCAGTTTCAGAAGAATAATAAATAAAAAGTGATATTTTTATAAATTAAATCACTCTTTTCTTAAGTACTTTAAGAAGTAAAAAAAGTAGGATTAAATGCCTACTTTTTTTGTAATAAATTAGAAATGTTATTAGTAAATTTATAATAGGATAATGTGTATTAAGTTAAAATAAAAGCATACATATTAGATAAAAATAAAAGGCTTATAGGTACCCTTTTTAAGACCTAAATATTATATAAGGAGATTATGAATATTTAAGTTATTAAATATTCATATTAAAAGAAATGTTAAATATTTTTAAGGCAATTATATTTGGAATTATAGAAGGAATAACAGAATGGCTTCCCATAAGCAGTACAGGACATTTAATATTAGCACAGGCATTTATTAAATTCCAAGGATTATCAGATGGTTTTTGGAATATGTTTGAAGTAGTAATTCAGATGGGAGCTATTTTAGCAGTAGTTATATTATATTTTAAGCACATCTGGCCTATAAAAAGTAAAAAGTCAAGACATGGAGATAAAGGATTAAAGTTAGATAAAGATATTTTAAATTTATGGGGAAAAATTATTGTTGGATGTATTCCGGCTGTGATAATAGTACTATTAGGGATTGACGATTTTGCTGAAAAATATTTTTATAATCCAGGATGTATTTCTATTATGTTGATCTTAGTTGGAATTGCTTTTATTGTAATAGAAAAAATGAGAAAAAAAGATCCTAAAGTAACAGATATAAAGGATCTTACATATAAACAAGCTATAATAGTTGGATTATTTCAATTAATAGCAGCAATATTTCCAGGAACATCACGTTCTGGAGCAACTATAATTGGAGCGCTTTTAATTGGAATATCTAGGACTGTAGCAGCAGAGTATACATTTTATTTAGCAATTCCAGCAATGGCAGGAGCAAGTTTATTAGAGATACTTGATTTTGGATTTAATTTTACATTACAAGAAATAGCGGTATTATTAGCTGGAACAATAGTATCATTAATAGTATCAGTTTTAATTATTAAGTTCTTAATGAATTATATTAAAAAACATGATTTTAAAGTATTTGGATATTATAGAATTGGATTAGGCATACTTGTAATAGTCTTGCTTTTAGCAGGAGTAATAAAATAATCAACATAAAGTTGATATAAAATGATGTATAAATAAATACAAGCAGGAATAAATTTAAATAAAAAATAGGATGTTTAGATGGGATTCTTTGAAATTATTTTAATTAGTATTGGATTGGCGATGGATGCATTTGCAATAGCAATATGCAAAGGATTAGCAATGAAAAATGGAACAACTAAAAAGGGTATAATTGTTGCAACATATTTTGGTATATTTCAAGCAATTATGCCTTTTTTAGGTTATACTTTGGGAATAAGTTTTGAAGTAGCAATTAAAACATTAGATCATTGGATTGCTTTTATACTTTTGGTAGTAATTGGATTAAATATGATAAAAGAATCATTAAGCAAAAAGCAAGAAGAAGTAAATGATGATTTAAGCTTTAAAACTATGATTATTTTAGCATTAGCAACAAGTATAGATGCCTTAGCAGTCGGGGTATCATTTGCTTTTTTAGGAGTAAATATATTTTTTTCAATTTTATGTATTGGTATAATAACATTTGTGATTTCATTTTTTGGGGTTTTAATTGGAAATAAATTTGGAAAAAAATTAAAGAATAAATCAGAATTATTAGGTGGAATTATATTGATAATTATGGGAATAAAAATATTACTTGATCATTTAGGAGTGTTTTAAAGGTATGAGATAATATTTTTAAAATACTTGATATTTTTTTGCCATTTGTGATAATATATACTAAAAATTAAAGAAATAATAAAAGCGCTAAATGGAGGAGAACATGGAAGGAAAGAAAATAAAAAAATCTGAACCGGTCGTAAAAGGAAAAGTTACAATAGAAACTAATAAAAATAAAGTGCAAAAGAAAAATATAATATTAATATCAATTATAGCAGTAATTATAGTAGCAGTTTTAATAGCAGTAACACTATCAGTTTTATCTTTTTTAAAAACACCATATTATGCTGTAAAAAAATCATTTAATGCAATTAAAAAAGGAGATATAACAACAATTAATGAAACAATGTCTTATGATGAATTAATGGAATCACTAATGGCTAAAACAGAAACTAGACAAGAAATGACAGATTTAGACAAAAATTGTTTTGAAAAATTTGAATATAAAATTGAAAAGGTTCAAGTACAAGACGATACAGCAATTGTTACAGTTGCTACTGTAAATAAAAATTTTAGAAATGCACTTACAAAATGGAGCCAAAGTATTTATCAAAAATTCATAAATGGAGATGAAATTTCAAATAGTCAAGGAGAAAATCTTTTGAATGAATGTTTGTCAGATGAGACAATTGGAACTATGTCAGTAACAGAGGATATAACTTTAAAAAAGGTTGATGATAAATGGCAGATACAAATAGATGAAAGTTTACAAAATGCAATTTTCCCTGGATTAAGTGAAATAGCTGCATCAGCAGAATCAATTTTAACAGAATAAAAAACAAAAAAATAATGAACTTCAATTTGAAATTCATTATTTTTTTATGTTTAAAGTTTAGTAATAGTATCTAATGCAAGAGTAATCATTGTATTTAAAGAAGTTTCTCTTTTTTCAGAAGAAATTACTTCTTCTTTATAACGAGAATCAACAACAGTAAGTAAACAAGCTGCTTTTTTATTCAAATATTTAGCAGTGTAAAATAAAGCGAAGGCTTCCATTTCAGAAGCAATTAAGTGTAAATCTTGTGGAAAATGAGATTTGTATGATTCAAAATCTTTTATATAATAGTCAAATACTTCACTGCAGTATGAATTTCCTTTAATTATTTTTAAATTTTCCTCACTAGCAGTTGTTTCTAATAAACTAGTTAAATTCTTATCAGCCTCACAAAAATGACAATCTTGACCTGTTAAATTATGTGCAAAGTTACCTTCTGTATAACTATTTTCAACTAAAATAGTATCAAGAAGCTCAATATCTGGTACAAATACTCCACAAGAACCAAGTCTTATAATACATTCTACATCATAGAATTGAAAAAGTTCATAACAATAAATTCCGATACTAGGCATACCCATACCTGATGGGAAAACAGTTATTTCTTTTCCTTTATATTTTCCAGTATAAGCAAGCATATTTCTAATAGAATTTACTTGCCTTACGTCAGTTAAAAAATTATCTGCAATATACTTTGCTCTTAAGGGGTCACCGCGGCATTAATACAACTTTTGCAATATCTTCTTTTTTTGCTTCATTATGTGGTGTCATAATAATCCTCCATTTCAAAAAATATTAAAAATATTATATGCTTAGTAAAAATTTAAGTCAATAAGATAAAAGTATAAAAAAATTAAAACTTGAAATTGTGTGAAACAAAAGAAAGTAAATACAATTCTATAAAATAACAAAAGATGTGATAAAACAAGATATAGACATATTGCAAAAAAATGTAAAAAGGTATAAAATATTGACAAATTATTTATAAGAATGAGAAGATGGTAAATTTAATTAAAATGAGAAAATAAAAAAATTTTAAGTAAAACCTCTCTTAAATAAATTAAGAAAGGAATTAAAGACAAATGAATAAAACATGGAGAGTATTAGATGTAAATAGAGAAAGAGCGCAAGAAATTGAAAAAAAGTTTAACGTAGGTGCACTTGTTTCAAATATAATTGCACAGAAAAATCTTTCAGATAATGAGATAGAAAAATTTTTAAATCCTACTAGAAAAGATTTTTATGATCCATTTTTAATGCCGGATATGGACAAGGCTATTGAAAGAATTGAAAAAGCCATAAAGAACAAAGAAAAAATAATTATATATGGAGATTATGATGTTGATGGAATAACTAGTACTACTATATTAAAAAGATTTTTTAAAGATATGGGTGTAGAAATTGATACTTATATTCCTAATAGATTACTTGAAGGATATGGTTTAAATAAAAAAGCAATAGAAAGTATAGCAAAAGATTATACATTAATGATTACAGTTGACTGTGGAATAACATCGATAGAAGAAATAGAAATTGCAAAAAAACTTGGATTAGATGTAATAGTTACAGATCACCATGAAACACTTGATGAAATCCCAAAAGCAATAGCAGTAGTAGATTGCAAAAGGAAAGATAATAAATATCCATTTACCCAACTTGCAGGTTGTGGAGTAGCTTTTAAATTAACACAAGCCTATTGTAAAAAATTAAACATAAATGAAAATGAAGCATTAAAATATTTAGATATAGCTTGCGTAGGAACAATTTCAGATATTGTTCCATTAGTAGATGAAAACAGAATAATTGCAAAACTTGGTTTAAAATTAGTAAAACAAACTAAAAATATTGGATTAAGAGAGATTTTAAATCAAATAGGATTTAAGAAAATTGATTCTCAAACAATTGCATTTGGAGTATCTCCAAGAATTAATGCTTGTGGAAGAATGGGACATCAAGAAGATGCATTAAAATTATTTTTAACAAATGATCCAATAGATGCAAGAAATTTAGTAAAAAAGGTAGAAGAATATAATAGATTACGTCAAGAAACTGAGAAGAAAATATTTGAAGAAGCTGATAATGAGGCACAAAATGAAATAAAAGCAAATAAAAAGTGCATAGTTATAGGTAGTGAAAAATGGCATCATGGAGTTATAGGAATAGTATCATCAAGAATTACTGAAAAATATTATAAGCCTAGTATATTATTATGCATTGAAGGGGAAGAAGCTAAAGGCTCAGGAAGAAGTGTAAAAGGAATTGACTTGCATAAAGCAATAGTAGATTGCAGTAAATATTTAAAACACTTTGGTGGACACAGTATGGCGGTTGGATTATCACTTGAAACTAAAGATTTTGAAAAATTTAAAAGTGAATTTGAAAAATATATTGACGAAAATTTAGAAGAAGATTTAGTTCAAGAGTTATTGATAGATGAAATTATTAATAATAAAGATATATCAATAGAATCGGTAAAAGAATTAAGTTTACTAGAACCATTTGGTGAGGCAAATTATGTACCTAAAATTTTATATAAAGATTTAAAGATAGACTCAATAAGATCTTTATCAGAGGGAAAACATTTAAAATTAACTTTAAAAGATGATAATTTTATGATTGATGCAATTGGATTTAATTTAGGTAATTTAGTAAATGATTTTCAAATTGGAGATAAAATTGATATTGTTGGAAATCTCGAAATTAATGAATTTAATAATTTTGAAAAAGTCCAAATTAATATAAAAGATTTAAGAAAATCTGTATAACTAATTAAAAAGTCAGTAGATGGGAGCAAAAATGTCACAAATAGAGGAAAAAAATTTAAAAGATATATTACAAGAAGTAAAAAAGCATAATAAAAGAGCAGACACAAAGCTTATAACTAAAGCTTATAATTATGCTGTAGCACATCATGGGGATCAAAAAAGATTATCAGGTGAATCATATATTATTCATCCTGTTCAAGTTGCCTATATATTGTCATCGATAGGGTTAGATGATGCAACAATTTGTGCAGCATTAATGCATGATTTAGCAGAAGATACAGATGTAACAATAGAAGATATTAAAAACGAATTCAGTGAAGAAATTGCAGAATTAGTTAATGGAGTTACTAAGCTTGGAAAAATAAATTATGTTAGTGCAGAAGAACAACAAGTTGAAAATTATAGAAAAATGTTCTTAGCAATGGGAAAAGACATTAGAGTTATTTTGATAAAATTAGCAGATAGACTTCACAATATGAGAACACTTAAATATTTAGCGAGAGATAGACAAATTGCTAATGCTAAGGAAACTCTGGAATTATATGCACCACTTGCAAATAGGCTCGGAGTATATTCTTTAAAATGGGAACTAGAAGATTTGGCTTTTAAATATTTATATCCAGAAGATTTTAGAGAGATTGTTGAAGGAATAGATAAAAAGAGAGAAGAAAGATTAAAATTTATAGATGCAATTACAGAAGAAATTAGAGTTAATTTGAAAAAAGAAAAAATTGTAGCAGAAATTACAGGAAGAGCAAAGCATTTCTATTCTATTTATAGAAAAATGCAAAGAGACAATAAAACACTTGACCAAATTTATGATTTATTTGCATTGAGAATTTTAGTAAATTCAGTAAAGGATTGCTATGCAGCACTAGGTGTAGTTCACGAGTTATATACTCCTATGCCTGGAAGATTTAAGGATTATATATCTGTGCCAAAACCTAATATGTATCAATCACTTCATACAACTTTGATTGGACCAAATGGAACTCCATTTGAAGTACAAATAAGAACATATAATATGCATAGAATTGCTGAATTTGGTATAGCAGCACATTGGGCATATAAAGAGCAAAGTTTTTTAAAGGGTAAAAAGGCAAATGTTGTTGTTAGTGAAGATAAATTGTCATGGCTTAGAGAAAGTTTAGAGTGGCAAAAAGATATGCAAGATCCACAAGAGTTCTTGACTACATTAAAAACAGAACTTTTTGAAGATGAGGTATATGTATTTACTCCAAAAGGAGAAATAAAAACACTTCAAAAAGGAAGCACTCCAATTGATTTTGCATATAGCATACACGCAGAGATAGGAAATAAGATGACAGGATGTAAAATAAATAGCAAAATGATGCCTATAATTACTAAGCTAAATAATGGAGATATAGTAGAAATAATCACAAGCGATAACAGTAAAGGACCAAGTAGAGATTGGCTTAAATTTGTTCAAAGTTCATCTGCAAAAAATAAAATTTTGCAATGGTTTAAGAAACATGACAAGCAAGAGAATATTGAAAAAGGTAAAGCGATTGTCGAAAGGGAAATTAAAAGACTTGGTTTTAGTTATGAAGAGTTATTTATACAAAAATACTATGCTCCAGCATTACAAAGATATAATTTTAAAAACTTAGATGAAATGTATTCTGCAGTTGGATTTGGCTCAATAGGTGCAAGCAAGATAATTACTAGAACTTTAGAAGAATATAAAAAAGACAACAAAGAAGATGATGTAGAAGTTGAAGAGAAAATAAAAGAGTTACACAAGAATGAAAATTTAAAACCAAAATCTTCTAAAACAGGAATTATAGTAAAAGGCATTGATAATTGTTTAGTTAAAATTTCAAAGTGCTGTACTCCGGTTCCAGGTGATGATATAATAGGATATATTACTAGAGGAAGGGGAGTTACTGTTCATAGAAAAGATTGCAAGAATATAAAAGATTTATTTCAAGATGAAGGAAGAATTATTGATGTTTATTGGGATGAGGAAAAACAAAGTTCTTATAATGTTGAAATTAATGTTTTTGCAAATGATAGACAGGGACTTTTAGCAGAGGTAATTAATACTATTTCTAAATCTGATGTAAATTTAGTGGCTATTAATGCAAAGTCTAATAAGGAAAAGATTGTAGTAATTGAAATGACAATTGAGGTAAAAAGTTTAGAGGACTTGAATCACGCCCAGAGGGAAATTGGAAAAATTGATAGTGTTTATGAGGTTAAGCGTAAAAAGTAGGACGGCAGAGCTCCATTCGCGCACTGCGTGCTTGGTCGCTACGCGCTTGTTCATAAATATAATATTTTGATATATAATTTTAAATATTGTAATTATTCACAGCTTGTTGTCGCAGAAAAGTGATAAATCTCTTTTCGCTCCATTCGCACTTCGTTTGGTCGCTACGCGCTTGTTCATAATTATAATATTTTGATATATAATTTTAAATATTGTAATTATTCACAGCTTGTTGTCGCAGAAAAGTGATACTCACTTTTCGCTCCATTCGCGCACTGCGTGCTTGGTCGCTACGCGCTTGTTCATAATTACAATATTTAAAATAATAAATAATTAATAATAAAAAAATAAAGGAGATATAAAATGATTCAAAAATTAAAGGGAACAAGGGATATTTTGCCTAATGAAATTAGGAAGTGGCAAAGGGTTGAAGGTGTTGCAAAAGAGTTATTTGAAGATTATGGTTATGAAGAGATTAGAGTTCCTGTAATTGAAAGAGCAGAGCTTTTTCAAAGAAGTGTTGGAGAAGAGACTGATGTTGTTCAAAAGGAAATGTATGTATTTGATGACAAAGGCGGTAGAAAAGTTGCTTTAAGACCTGAGGGAACTGCCGGTGTAATTAGAAGTTACATTGAAAATGGTATGTCTAGTATGCCTTCTCCTATAAAGCTTTGGTACACAATGCCAATGTATAGATATGAAAATGTGCAAAAGGGAAGACAAAGAGAGTTTCATCAAATTGGAGTAGAATTAATTGGTTCAGATAGTTACGAAGCTGATGTAGAGATGATTGAAATGGCAAGTAATTTCTGCAAAAAATTAGATATAGAAAATATTGAACTTCATATTAATTCTATTGGTTGTAGCAAATGCAGAAATGATTATATTAATGCTTTAAAAGATTATATAAGACCTAATTTAGATAAATATTGTGATGTATGCAAAACAAGATTTGAAAATAATCCAATGAGAATACTTGATTGCAAGGAAGAAGATTGTAAAAAGCTAAATGAAAATGCTCCTAGAACTATTGATTATTTATGTGATGAGTGTAAAAATCATTTTGAAAATGTTAAATCATTACTAAATAATTTAGGAATCAATTATGTTATAGATACTGGAATTGTAAGAGGTCTTGATTATTATACTAAAACTGTTTTTGAAATTATATCAAAATCAGATGGATTGACTATTTTAGGTGGTGGAAGATATGATGGTTTAGTAGAAGAATTAGGCGGACAAAAAACTCCTGCAATAGGATTTGGTTCTGGTGAAGAAAGATTATTGGATTTATTCGAGGCAAGTAATCCAGAATTAAATTTAGAAAAAAATCCGGACTTATTTGTAGCATATATTGGAAATGAATCAAATGTTTATGCGACTAAATTAGTTTCAAGCCTTAGAGAAAAGGGAATATATGTTTTAAAAGATATAATGGGTAGAAGTTTGGTTGCTCAACTTAAATATGCTAACAAGAAAAAGGCAAAGTATGTTATAACTATTGGTGATAATGAAATAAAAACAGGAATGGTTGAGCTAAAAGAAATGAAATCAGGAGAGACAAAACAAATTAAAATAAATGATATAGAAAATGAATTAAAATAATTGGAGGAAAATTTTGCGTAGTTCTTTAGTATTTTTTGTATGTAAAATTTTAAGTGCTTTTATAGGTATTTTCAAGAAAAATAGTGGAAATGTTGTAGGAAAAATAGCAACTAAAATGGACCGAAATATTATTAAATATTTTAAAATAGATTGCCCAGTAATTGCAGTAACGGCAACAAATGGAAAAACTACAACTAATAATATAATTTCATATATAATAAAAAATAATGGAAAAAAGGTAGTTAGCAATTTAGAGGGAAACAATATGGAAACAGGAATTGTTAACACTTTACTAAAAAATAGCACAATTACTGGAAAGGTAAAGGCTGACTATATAACTTTAGAAGTAGATGAGAGTTACGTTCCGAGAGTTTTCAAAAAGATAAGATTAGATACATTAATTGTTTTAGATTTCTTTAGAGATCAACTTGATAGAAATGGAGAAGAAGAAGCTTTAATTTTAAAAATTGAGGATTTTTTAAAAACATATCAAAACAATCTTATTTTAAATAGAGATGACCCGAATGTTGCAAGGCTTGGAAGAGCAAATCCAGAAAATAAAAATGTTTTTTATTTTAGTGTTGAAAAATATAAATATGCAACAAGCGAAGAAAAAGAAGCAGGAGAAGGAAAGTTTTGCCCATTTGATAAAACAAGATTAGATTATGAATATTATCAATATTCACATATAGGAAAATATGAGTGTAAAAAATGTGGATTTGGAACTGAAGAAATATTTTTGCAAGTTAAAAATGTAGATGTAAAAAATGGTTCTTTTGAGGCAGAAGATGAAAGTTACGAAACTCTTGCTAATAGTATTTATGCAATATATAATTTTGCAGCAGTGCTAGCATTTTCAAAAATATATAATTTTGATGCAAAAGAATCTTTAAAAACATTTAGATTAGATAATGGAAGATGTGAGAGTGTAACAATTAATGATACGGAAACATTGATTAATTTAGCTAAAAATCCAACTGGTGCAAATGTTTCTTTAAGAATACTAAATGAAGATGAAGAAGAAAAAGAGTTGCTATTCGTATTAAACGATAATATTGCAGATGGTTTTGATGTATCATGGATATGGGATATAAATTTTGATATAAAAAATGTAACAAGGGTAATAACTGCCGGAACTAGAGCTTATGATATTGCAATTAGAATTAAAACAAGTGGATTTGACAAGGATAAGATTGAAGCATATTTAGACTTAGATGAAGCAGTTAAAGCTTTATATAAAACAAAAATTAAAAAGTATGTAATTGCTAATTATACGGCACTTCAACCAACAAGAAAAGCAATATTTCAATATAAAGAGCATCAAGTGAAAAAGTAAATGCAATTTTGCAAACTAAATGTTAAGAGAAAAGTTAAATGCATTCTGTTAAATGAAAAGTTAAATGAATTCAAAAATAGTAACTTTAATAGAATAACTTGACAATATTTAACTGTTAATATATATTATTATTGAATTATTTTATTAAAACATTTGTTGTTTTTCAACAAAAGAAAAGAGAAAAAAATGGAAGGAAATATAGAAGGAAGAGGTAGAATAACAAGTATTAGAATAAAGCCTATTAATACAAGAATAGAATATGAAGATGAAAGCGTGGTTAACTTACCTACATTTGATATTTTCTCTAGTAAATCACCTTCTTTAGAAGAAGTAAATTTTAATGATTATGGTTTAGAAAACTTTAACACAAAAGGATTAAATAATGATATTTTAAAAATATTTGATACTGCAAGAAAAATAAGTGGAAGTCAAGAAGCAACAGAACAAGTAAAGAACATATATCAAGCTTATGAAAAGATTGCTGAAGCTGAAGCTGAAGCAAATAATAATGTAAAAGATAATGATGAAATAAGAAATTGTGAAAAATATATAGGTAATGTTTTAGCGTTTGATATAACAAGATTATATTCAATAAAATTAAATGATGTAAGAAAAGGAAAAACTAGAATAAGTAGAAGTGATTTTAAGAAAACAAAGTCTAACATAGAAATGACGGCATTAGAAGCTTGTGGTTCTGAAATAATATCTGATGACTCAATAATTATACCTGATGAAGTAGATAGCAACATGAAAAAATTTTTTAAAAGATTTAAAATATGGTTAGGTCTTGGAGGAACTGTAGCAGCACTTGCAGGAGGGACTGCAGTAATTCAAGATAATTCTCAAGTAGATAATAAGGCAATAGAACAAGAAGCTACATTAAAAGGCGATACAGAAGCTACTTTGTCAGAGAATTCAGATTTAAAAAAGGAAGATACCTTAACTGAAAATTCAGAAGCAAAAAAAGATGAGCAAAAAAACGATTTTATAGAGAGTTTAAAAGTAAAAGAAGAAACTATAAAAGAAGAAATAGATGGATTAAAGACCAAAGATGATGTATTAAAGTATTTGAAAAATGCATATATAGAAGAGTATGAAGCAGTTACCGGAGATAGCAAATTAACAACTAGTGATATAAAAATTGTATATAGTTCACAAAATTATGAATATGAATTAAATGAAGGAACTATAGTATCACATGGAAGTACTCCTGCTGTTACAGAAGATGCAATTAGAGCAAGTGGTAATACTATAAAATCAATTAATTATGATACAAATTATTATACAGTTTATAAAAAAATGGATACTGAAAATTCATATGAAGTTATTGACTGTATGAAATTTGGAAAAAATGAAAATTTCAATGAAGTTTCTATACCAGTCATTCCAGGGGATAGATATAGTGAAATGAAAGATGGCTATACATCAGTATTAAATAATATAGCTCCAATAGTTAAAAGTTCATTTAGATTGATGGATGTAATAGAAAATTCAAATGATGTAGAAATAAATAATGCGAAGGAAAAATTAACAGACTCAATAGAGGAACATAAATCAAATAAGGCTCAAAATTTAGTATCTCAAGAAAATTTACAAAATAATGAAATTGAAGAAAACGAATTATAATATTTATAAAACTAAAATAAATCAATATAAATGAAAAAAATGTAGAAATTTGACGAACGAAAGTTCTTTACATATAACATTTTGTGTGATATAAATAAAAACATACAAAATGTTATTTTTTGTCAAGAAAGAAGGAATATGGAAGAACTAACAGGAGAAGTTGAAGATATAATTTATAAAAATGAAATAAACGGATATACAATAGCATCATTTTATATGAAAAATAGTAATACGGTAATTGTGGGTTATCTGCCATTTGTAAATAAAGGAGATAATTTAAAAGTAACAGGTAAATTTGTTAATCATCCAGAATATGGAGAGCAATTTAAGGTAGATATTTTTGAAAAAATAATGCCTCAAACTTTAGATGCTCTTGAAAGATATTTAGCAAATGGAATCATTAAAGGAGTAGGTCCTGCAACAGCTTCAAAAATAGTTAAAAAGTTTGGAGAGGCTACTATAGAAATAATGAAAAATGAGCCAGAAGAACTTACTAAAATTAAAGGAATTACTAAAACAAAAGCTATAGAAATTTCTGAAAGTTTTATTGAAAATTGGGAACTATGGCAAATAGTAGGATTTCTTGAAAAATTTGGTTTAGGAGCAGAAAGTGCACAAACTATCTATAAAAAACTTGGAGCTGATACAATAAATAAAATTGAACAAGATCCTTATATATTAGGAGAATTAAGTTTAAAAGTAGATTTCAAGCAAATTGACAAGATGGCGCTAAAAATAGGAATTGAAAAAAATAATCTTAGAAGAATTGGAAGTGGTATAAGGCATGCACTTAATTTAGCATCATTAAATGGGCATGCATGTGTATTAGAAGCAAATCTTATAACTTATGTTGTGAATCTTTTAGGAATATCAGAAGAAGATGTTTTAGATGGAATAAAAGATTTAAGGGCAAAAGAACAAATCGCTTTAGAGCAAAGAGAAGAATTAGCTACAGTAAAAGGAAAGACTGAATTATGTGTGCAAGATTGGATATACTTAATTGATTATTATAAAACAGAAAAAAATATAGCTAATCAAATAATAAATTTAGAAAAAGCAGATAATATAAAAGAAATAAAAGATATTGATAGTAAAATAAAAAAAGTAAGTACAATAAAGCTTTCAGCTAAACAGAAAGAAGCAATTAATTGTATAAATGAAAATAATGTAACAGTTATTACAGGTGGGCCTGGTACAGGAAAAACAACAATTATAAAAACAATAATTGATTTATTTAAAGATGAAGGAAAAAAAGTAGTACTTTGTGCACCAACAGGTAGAGCAACAAAAAGAATGACAGAAGCAACAGGAGAAGAAGCAAAAACATTACATAGATTATTAGAAATTGGGAAGTTATCAGACGACAAACCAAATCCAGATATAGATATAACACCGGTTGATGGAGATGTAATTATTATTGATGAAGTGTCTATGGTAGATATGTTTTTAATGAATTATTTACTAAAAGCCATATACAAAGGAACTAAATTAATTTTGGTTGGAGATATTGACCAGCTTCCATCAGTAGGTCCGGGAAGTGTGTTAAAAGATATAATAGAATCAAAAAGAGTGCCATTTGTTACATTAAATAAAATTTTTAGACAAGCTGCTAAAAGTAAAATAATTGTAAACTCACATAAAGTAAATGATGGAATAGATTTTTTTGAAGAAACAGATGTAGATGAAGATACATTAGATGATTTTGATTTTATTCCAAAAAACAATATAAAAGAAATCCAAGAAATGATTTTAGATATGTACACTAAAGATACTCAGATTATTACTCCTACTAAAAAAGGAGATTTAGGAACAAAAACTTTAAATAAACTATTACAAGAAAAATATAATCCTTATGAAGATTATAAGCAAGAAAAAAAGTTTGGGGACAACATATTTAGGGAAGGCGATAAAATAATGCAAACTAAAAATAATTATGACATTACTTGGGTTAAAGGAGTAGAAATCAATTCGGGAATATTTAATGGTGAAATGGGACAGATTATTGAAATTGACAACCAAGATGGTAAAATAAAAATTAAATTTGATGATGACAAAATTGCAATTTATGAAACAGCAGATTTAGAACAACTTGAACATTCGTATGCAATAACAGTACATAAATCACAAGGAAGCGAATTTAATGAAGTAATTTTTCCAATAGTGCAAGTAGCTCCAGTTTTACTTACAAGAAATGTGCTTTATACAGGAATGACAAGAGCAAAAAATAGATTGGTTATTATAGGAAATAAATCTGCAGTTGAATTTATGATTAACAATGTAAATACTAAGAAGAGAAATACAGGACTAAAATATAAGTTACAGAATTTATAATTAGGTTTTATAGATTTTATAAAAAATCTAAATATAAATTTTAAAGGAAGGGATTTGACAGTTTTAGAAAAAATACTAGAAATATTTTTCCCAACAAAGTGCGGAATATGTGGAAAACTAGGAAAAAATATTTGTGAAAATTGCTACAATAATTTAAAAAAATATGAAATAATAGAACAACATAATGAAATTTATTTTGTTTATAGATATGAAGATATTATAAGAGAACTTTTAATAAAATATAAATTTAATGGAAATGCTTACTTATACAAGACTTTCTCAGAATGTTTATTAAAAAATAAAAAAGTGTGCAAATTTTTAAAATCTTATGATATAATACTATCGGTTCCGTTACATAAAAAAAGACAACGAGAAAGAGGATATAACCAATCAAAATTGATTGCAAAAGAACTAGCTAAAGGGATAAATAATCAAATAGAAATTTATAGCAGTAAAAAAGTTATGTTACATAAAAAAATAGAAAACGAAAAAATAATAAATAATTATAGCTTAAAATTTCTTGATAAAGTATTAATAAAAAATAAAAATATAAAGCCTCAAAGTGAAAAAGGAATAAAAGAAAGAATTAATGATGTTAAAGGAATATATAGTATTGTAAATAATAGTTGTATCTATGGAAAGAAAGTTCTATTATTTGATGATATATATACAACAGGAAGTACTACAAACGAATGTAAAAAGGTTTTACTTGAGGCAGGGGCTAAAGAAGTTGGAATATTAACAATTGCAAAAGATTATATAAATTAAGAAGAAAGAGGAGAACTTATGGATGATATAGTAGAAAGCATATTAGATTATATAAGGTCAGATTATACTGATTATGCAATAATGATAAACGGAGAATGGGGTAGTGGAAAAACCTATTTTTGGAATAATAAAATAAGAAATAAGATAGAATCAATGCAAGTAAATGGAAAAAGTCTAACAACTATATATATGTCATTATATGGTATTTCTAATCTTGAAGAAATTAGTAAAAAGATATTCATTGAAACCACACAGTTAATGGATAAAAACTTGAAAAAATACATGAATTCAAATGGACAAACTAACATACCAGAGTATGCAAAAACTGGACTTGATATGGCAAACTTTTTTGGTGTTACACAAAATGGAGACAAAATTGATTATGAAAACTTTTTCTCAACAGATGATAAAGTATTATGCTTTGATGACCTTGAAAGAGCTAATGTAGACGTTATTGATATACTTGGATATATTAATAACTTTGTTGAACATGACCATATAAAAACAATAATTATATGTAATGAAAAAGAGCTATCAACAAAATTAAAAAGTAACAATATAGAAATGAAAACATTTATAGCAACATATCTTTTAGATAAAGAAAGCAAGCTACTTACAACAGATAAGCCAATGGTTGAAAAGATAAAAGATACTATAGAAGATGTTTTTGATAAAGCAAATGATTATGAAAGAATCAAGGAAAAACTTATAGGTGAGACTTTTGAATATCAGCCAGAATTTGCATATATTATAAATGGTATATTGATGAGGTATGAAAAATATCCGGATTTAATTAGATTTTTAAAGTCAAATACTGGATTAATTACATCAACATTCGAGAAAAGTGGAACGAGAAACTTAAGAATTTTAAAACATTCATTATCTGATTTTAAAAAGATTTTTGATATGGTAAGTAAATCATATCCAAATACAAATAATAGAATTTTGCAAACAATGTTAATATTTACTATAGCAATATCTTTTGAAATAAAAGCTGGAAAAATAACTAAGGATAAATTCATTAATGTAAAAGATAATGAAGAATATAAATCTATAGTTGTTTCATCTAGAATATTTATGGACAATAGACAATTCTATATAAAAGAATTTGATAACAACTATTATTATAATTTTAAAGCAGAATATAGATTCTTTAAATTCATTGAAATGTTTGTACGTACAAGAATATTTGATATGAAAATATTTAAAAGAGATATGGAAGACATTATTAATACAATAGATACAAGCAATTTACCAGGATATAAAAGACTTCTTACAGAAGAATATTGGAAAATATCAGATGATGAATTTCCTAAAGTTGTTGA
>CANPZY010000006.1 GCA_947588945.1 uncultured Clostridia bacterium | reverse complement strand
ACTTGTACATTAAGAATGAATGTAAGACTTAAATATATTATTACTTTACAAAATTGCATTTACTTTTTCACTTGACGAAATATAATAGGCAATTAAAACTATTTCAATTTGCTTGATTTATAAGTAATCATAGTATATAATGCTTTATATAAATGCAAAATGAAAGGAACTAAAAATGTCAGAATTAAAAGAAGATACAAAAGAAGAAACTAAAGAAATAGAAAATAATGAAGAAAACGATAAAAAATCTGAATTTGATTTTGATAAATTTTCTCCAATGATGCAACACTATTTAGCAACAAAAGAAAAGTACAAAGATTGTATTTTATTTTATAGATTAGGCGATTTTTATGAAATGTTTTTTGATGATGCATTAAATGTTTCAAAAGAACTTGAATTAACATTAACAGGCAAAAATTGTGGACAAGAAGAAAGAGCCCCAATGTGTGGAGTTCCTTTTCATGCCGCAGATATTTATATAAATAGATTAGTTGAAAAAGGATATAAAGTTGCAATATGTGAGCAATTAGAAGATCCTAAATCAGCTAAAGGAATAGTAAAAAGAGATGTAATAAAAGTTGTAACTCCAGGAACTATACTTGATGGAAATATACTAGAAGAAAAGAAAAATAATTTTATAATGAGCATATATAAAGAAGGTATATATTTCGGGCTTGCTGTTTGTGATATCTCAACAGGCGATTTTTATGCAACAGAAATTAAAGAAGATAATAATTTTCAAAAATTATTAGATGAAATTTCAAGATATAATCCATCAGAGATGATAATAAATACAATGTTAAGTAACTCAGAAGAAGAATTAACTCAAATACAAAAAAGATTTAACAGTTTTATTTCAAATAAAGAAAATGAAATTTTTTCACAAGATATAGATAAAATAAAGAATAATTTTGAGATACTTGATAAGAATAACAATGAATATAAAGAGTTTGAAAAAAAGACATTTATTATTCCAGCAGTTAATGCACTAATTTATTACATTGAAGATACTCAAAAAAGTAGACCAGAAAATTTGAATAAAATTGTTGTTTATGAAACAACAAAATATATGTCACTTGATATAAATGCTAGAAGAAATTTAGAACTAACAGAAAAGCTTAGAGATAAATCAAAAAAAGGAACGCTTTTGTGGGTGCTTGACAAAACTTCAACATCAATGGGAGGAAGATTATTAAGAAGATGGATTAGTGATCCATTAATTGATGTTCAAGACATAAATAATAGGTTAGGTGCGGTTAAAGAATTAAAAGAGAATGAAATATTAAGAGATGATGTAATAGGTTTATTAAAAGATATATATGATATAGAAAGATTAGCCGGTAAAGTAGCCTATGGTTCAGCAAATGGAAGAGATTTAATTTCACTTAAAAACTCAATATCACAACTTCCAGAATTGAAGACTATTTTGTCAGAAGCAAATTCAGACTTATTAAAAAATTTGTATAAAGAATTAGATACATTAGATGATATATATAATATAATAAATATATCAATTATTGACGATCCACCAATTTCAATAAAAGAAGGCGGAATCATAAAAAGAGGATATAATCAAGATGTTGATGAATTAATAGAACTTACGACAAATGGAAAAAAATATTTATTAGACTTAGAAGCAAGAGAAAAAGAAAAAACTGGAATTAGAACATTAAAAATAGGATATAATAAAGTTTTTGGTTATTATCTAGAAGTTAGTAAATCTTTTGTTAATATGGTTCCACAGGATAAATATATTAGAAAGCAAACTTTAGTTAATGGAGAAAGATATATTACAGAGGAATTAAAAAATCTTGAAAATCAAATAATAGGCGCACAAGAAAAAATAGTTAATTTAGAATATGATATATTTACACAAATAAGAGACGAAGTGGAAAAGAATGTAAAAAGGATACAAAGTGTTGCAAATATTGTCTCTAAGATTGATGTATTATGCTCTTTTGCAATTGTTGCTCAAAATCAAAATTATTGTATGCCTATAGTTGACAGTTCTGATGTTATAGAAATAAAAGAAGGCAGACATCCAGTTATAGAAAAGATACTTAGTGCAGGCTCATTTGTAGAAAATGATACATATTTAGATTCACAAGACAATAGGTTAAATATTATAACTGGTCCTAATATGGCTGGAAAATCTACATATATGAGGCAGGTCGCATTAATAACTTTAATGGCACAAATCGGAAGTTTTGTACCAGCAAAAGAAGCACATATAGGAGTTGTAGACAAGATTTTTACAAGAGTTGGAGCATCTGATGATTTAAGCATGGGAGAAAGTACTTTTATGGTTGAAATGATGGAAGTTTCAAGCATACTTAATAATGCAACTTCAAAAAGCTTAGTTATACTAGATGAAATAGGAAGAGGAACTTCAACTTATGATGGAATGTCAATTGCGTGGGCTGTAGCAGAATATATATCTAAAATAAAGGCAAAAACTTTATTTGCAACTCATTATCATGAATTAATAAAATTAGAAGAAATATTAGAAGGAACTAAAAATTATCATGTAGCAGTTAAAGAAAGAGGAGAAGACGTAATATTTTTAAGAAAGATACTTGAGGGTGGAACAGATGAAAGTTATGGAGTTCATGTTGCAAAACTTGCAGGAGTACCTAAAGAAGTAGTATCTAGAGCAAATAATATTTTAAAAGGCTTAGAAAGAAAAAGTATTCTGAAAGAAGGTTCAAAAACAAAAGCTGAAATGCAAGAAGAACAAGGACAATTAAGTATGTATAATTATAAACTAGCTGAAATTGCACATGAATTAGATAATATAAAATTAGAAGAAGTAACACCAATTGATGCTTTAAATATTTTATCTAAAATAAAAGAAAAAATGAAATAAATATAAAAAACTAAAATATAATAAAAATATGCATCAAATTTTTTTAAAAACTTTATTTTAAATAAAAAGTTTAGAAAGGAAAGATACTTATGAAAATAATATACCAAGATAAGGAAGTTGGAATGATAAGCGATATAAAAAAAGTAATTGATATGTTTAAAGATAATATAAGATTATCACCAAAACATATAATTGCTTGCAGATGTAATAATGAAATAAAATCTCTTGATTATGAAATCAATGAAGGGGATACAATAGAGTTACTAGATATAACAAGTAAAGACGGAAGAATGGTTTATATAAGAGGCATTCTTTATATAATGGCAATGGCTTTTAATAAATTATATCCAGAAGCAAAAGTAATTGTAAACTTTCAATTAACAAACTCTATGTTTTGCGAAGTAGAGAATATGGAAATTACTGATGAAGTAATAGAAAAAGTAAAAAGCAAAATGCAAGAAATTATAGATAATGATTTACCTATAATTAAAAAAATAATTCCTAGAAAAGAAGCAGAAGATTTTTATGATAAGGAAAAAAATATAAGAGGAATTCTACAATTAAGTAAAAAAGAAAAAGAAGAAATAACTTTGTATTTTTGTGAAGATTATTATAATTATTTTTATGGTGTAATGCCAATAAGTACAGGATTTGTAGATATATTTGATTTAAAAAAATATAAAACAGGATTTATAGTAAGATATCCAAGTGCAGAGAATACAACAGAAATAGGACCATTTAAAGAAACAAAAAAATTACATGCAACTCTTAAAGAATATGATGACATAAATAGTTTAATGAGAGTCAAGACAATATTTCATGTAAATAATGAAATAGAAAAAGATGGTGGTAAAAATTTAATATTAACATCAGAAGCATTACTTGAAAAAAAGATTGCAGAAATATCAGATATGATTTCAAAAAGAGAAGGATTGAAAATGGTGTTAATAGCAGGTCCTTCATCTTCAGGAAAAACTACTTTTGCAAAAAGATTAGGTATACAACTTAAAGTAAATGGACTTAAACCTGTAACAATTGGAACTGATAATTATTTTGTGGAAAGACCAGAAACTCCTAGAGATGAAAATGGAGATTATGATTTTGAAACAATTGATGCATTAGACTTAAAATTATTTAATGAACATTTAACAAGATTGATTAATGGTGAAAGAGTAGAAGTGCCAGTATTTGATTTTAAAGTTGGAACTAAAAGATATGATGGAACAAATTTCCTAAGTCTTGCAGATGATGAAATCTTAGTTATAGAAGGAATTCATTGTTTAAATGATAGATTAACTTCAGCAATTCCTAAAGAAAATAAATTTAAGATATATATAAGTGATTTAACTGTATTAAATATAGATTATTTTAACCGCATTTCTACTACTGATACTAGACTTATTAGAAGAATTGTTAGAGATTATAATTATAGAGGTTATTCAGCACTTGATACATTATCAAGATGGGCATCTGTAAATAATGGTGAAAATAAAAATATATTCCCATATCAAGAAGAGGCAAATGTAATGTTCAATAGCTCATTAGTTTATGAACTTGCTGTTTTATCTAAATATGCAATTCCATTATTAAAAGAGATTGGAAAAGATAAAAAAGAATATTCAGAAGCAAAAAGACTTATTTCATTCTTGAAATATTTTAAGCCAATTGAAGATGAAAGTGCAATACCAAACAATTCAGTTTTAAGAGAATTTATAGGTGGAAGTGTGTTTGATTATTAAATAATATAGAATAATGAATAAGATATAAGTTTATTGTTTACAATCATTTATTTAAAATAATTAATAAATAATATTTAAATATGTAGGGAAAAGATAATGATAAAAGAAAAAATTAATAATTTATTGAAAGTATTAAGAAAAAGCATAGAAAAATTTCCAGGCACAATAATATCGATATATGTACTAACTATAATTTTTACATGTTATATAGGAAATTCACAATTCGATTGGAATATAATAAAAAGGTTAATAGTTGCTACAATTATATTTGCAAGTACATCATATTTGATTGAAACATTGGTAAAAGAAAAAAGAAAAAATATTGTTATATATTATATACCATCAATAATATGGTCAATTATACTTACAATATTAGTTTATACAAAAAGTAATATTTTAGGAATACCTAATGATGCATTTGTGCATTTCATGACTAGATTTATTGTATGTTATATAATATCCATTTCAATCATAAGTGTATATTTTAATTTTAAAAAATCAGAAAAAAGTTTTGAAGAATATTTTACTAAAGTTGTAATAGGATTTTTTAAAACAACTATTATATATGAAATACTAGCAATAGGCAGTGCAATTATTTCATCAATATTTATATTTTTGATATTAAATGGAAGGGGCTATATATTAATAGGCAGAGTAGAAATATTGCTGTTAGGATTATATTATTTGCCAACTCTTATTTATACATTATATAGTCCTAGTGATGAAGTAGGTAAGTTTGCAAAAGTTATAAAATATGTATTAGGAAGTCTTTTAATGACAGCTTTTGCAATAATATACATATATATATTAAAGATAATTATTTTAAGAGATATCCCTTCAAACCAAATTTTTAGAATACTTGCTGCATTATTTATTGTTGGGCTTCCGATATGGACAATGTGTGATTACTTAAATGAAGGAAAAACTTTTGATAAAATAAATGATAAATTGCCATTATTGTTTATTCCATTTATATTTTTGCAAATGTATTCTATAGGAGTTAGGATTGGAGCAAATGGAATTACAGAAGCAAGATATTTATGTGTAATGTTAATTATTTTTGAAATAATCTATACAATAATTTACATTAAAGATAAGTTAAATATCGGTAAGATTTTATTAGTAGCAGTTGCACTTACAATTATTTCAACTATTGCACCATTTATTAATATGTATAGAATATCTGCAATGAGTCAATATAATATTTTACAAAAGTATGCAGGAAGAGAAGATATTACTAGTGAAGAAAAATCAAAATTAAATGGAGCTTATGGTTATTTAGAAGGATCAGTAATTGGAAAACAGTATTTAAATAATAACTTAAATCAAGATATAGAAGATTATGAAAGTAATATGATTGCTAATTATCTTATAAATCCTCTTACTATTGAAAATCCAATTAATTTAGATGCTAGTAGAAAATCAAATTTTTTAAATGTAGAAGGATATAAAACAGTAAAAAAATTAGATGCTGGATCTTATGTTTATATAGATCTTAAAACAGGAGATACTTTAAGAAAAGACAGTAGACAAAAATTAGAAGATATATTTTCAGATGTTAGATTTAAAATTGAAGATACAGAAGAGATAATAAATGTAAATATGTTAGATTTAGTAAAAAAATATCTAAAATCAGGTAATACATTAGATGAAGAGTTTGAAAATATGAATGAAATAATACTTGATGATAATAGAAAGATAATATTAGATTATTTTTCTATAAGTTATTATGAGAAATCAGACAAAGTTGATTATTATAGTATAGATGCTTATTTGCTAGAAAAATAATTTGAATCATAGTTAAATAGATATATTTTAGAAGAAAGTTAAAGGAAAATAATGAAAAATTTTACCAAAAGAGATGAAGGCTTTATATGTGAAAACTGTGGAAATAAAGTAGAAAAATTGGGATATACGTCAAGGGATCATTGCCCTGAATGTTTATGTTCAAAGCATGTAGATGTTATGCCAGGAGATAGAAAAGAAGAATGTCATGGAATATTAAGACCTATAAGGGTTGAACTTAGTAGCAAAAAAGGATATATTATAGTTTATAAATGTGATAAATGTGGAGCAATAAAAAGAAATAAATCCGCAGAAGATGATAATAAAGATTTATTGATAAAATTAACTGCAGAAGAAATTTAACAAAATATAAAAATGAAAAATAAAAAATGTGACATAGATTAATGATGAATTAATAGATAGTTTTGAAAAGAAGGGAGTTTTGTATAATTTTTTATACAAGAATAGTTAAATGGATAATACAGTAGAAGATGAAAAAATAATGTTAGAAGATATAAAGCCAGATAAAAAGCTAAAAATACTTACAGGGGATAGACCAACAGGAAGATTACATATTGGCCATTACTTTGGTTCATTAAAATCAAGAGTAGAACTTCAAGATAAGTTTGAAACATTTATAGAAGTTGCAGATGTCCAAGCCTTGACAGATAATTTCAATAATCCAGATAAAGTAAAGCAAAATGTATCACAAATTGTTATGGATTATTTATCAGTAGGACTTGATCCTAATAAAGTCACAATACTTTTACAATCAAGAATTCCAGAAATAGCAGAACTTACAGTGTTTTATTCAAATTTAGTTACAATAGCAAGACTTCAAAGAAATCCTACTGTAAAAACAGAAATAGCACAAAAAAAAGAACTATTTGGAGAAAGTGTAACTTATGGATTTTTAGGATACCCTGTAAGTCAAGCCGCAGATATAACAGCTTTTGATGCAAGTTTTGTACCTGTAGGTGAGGATCAACTTCCATTAATAGAACAATGCAGAGAAATTGTAAGAAAATTTAATTCAATTTATGGAGAAACATTAAGAGAGCCAGTTGCAGTAATGAGTGGCAAATCTAGAATTAAAGGATTAGATGGAAATGAAAAAATGGGTAAATCTTTAGGAAATGCTCTTTATTTGTCAGATGATTTAGAAACAATAAAAACAAAGGTTATGGGAGCAGTAACAGATCCAGCAAGAATAAAAAAAGATGACCCAGGAAATCCAGATATTTGTATGGTGTATTATTATCATAAATTATTTAGTGATGAAAACACTTGCAAAAATGTATGTGAAGAATGTAAAAAAGGACAAAGAGGCTGTGTAGCTTGCAAGAAACAATTAATTGAAAATATTAATAATACTTTAAGTCCAATTAGAGAAAAGAGACATTATTATGAAGAAAGACCAAAAGAAGTAATGGATATATTAATGTCTGGAACAGAACATGCAAGAGAGATTGCTAAAAAGACTATGGAAAAAGTAAAGAAATCAATGAAGCTTGATTATTAAAATTGAAATTTTTTACAGTATATGATATATTAAAAAAAATAAAAATATATGCAATAGTTGGAAAATTTTTAATAAGATAATTGTATATAAATAAAAAGAAAGGAATTAATCAATTAAAAATAATTGATTATATAAAAATATGTATTTTGGTAATTTTTCAAATCCTTGGATGATGATATTCATAATATGGTTAATAATTGATAATGTATCATATTATTTAAGAACGCCAGGAGCTTTTTTAAATTTAATATTATCAATACCAGCAATATTAATAGCAATCACATTTCATGAATTTGCACATGCTTGGATGGCAGACAGATTAGGTGATGATACACCTAGAAATCAAGGCAGACTTACGCTAAATCCATTGAAACATCTCGATCCAATTGGTGCAATTTTACTTATAACAGCAGGATTTGGATGGGGAAAACCTGTGGAAATTAATTCTAATAATTTTAATAGGACAATAAGTATAAGGAAAGGGAATGCATTAGTATCATTAGCAGGTCCATTAATGAATTTTTGCTTAGCACTTATTTTCTCAGTTATATATGGGCTTTTACTTGCATTTTCTTATAGTTTTTTACTTACAACAACAGGGCAAATAATTGGAAAAGTAATAGTTCTTACCATTTCAATGAATGTTGGATTAGGAGTGTTTAATTTAATACCATTACCTCCTCTTGATGGATCAAAGGTATTACAAGCATTTTTGCCAACAAAAGCAAGAGTATGGTATACGCAACATGAAAGAATGTTATATTTTATTTTTATTATAGTTTGGGTAACTCCACTTGCAAGTTTATTAATTTCACCAGCAATTAGTGGAATAAATGAGCTTTTATTAAAATTAATAAACACCATAGTAGGTTTGGGTGCATAATTAATAAAAATAATTAAGAATATATATTATAAAAAATAATACAAAAAGATATTTAAAATTAGGGAGCATAAATGAAAGATATATATGTACTAGGAATTGAATCAAGTTGTGACGAAACAGCCGCATCTATTGTAAAGAATGGAAGAGAAATCTTATCAAATGTTGTAAATTCTCAAATTGACATACATACTTTATATGGAGGTGTTGTGCCAGAAATTGCATCAAGAAATCACATATTAAATATTTCTGAAGTTGTTAAAATGGCGATTAAAGAAGCTAAAATTAATATGAATGACATTGATGCAGTGGCTTGTACTTATGGACCAGGATTAGTTGGAGCTCTTCTAGTAGGCTTATCTTATGGAAAAGCCTTAAGCTATGCATTAAATAAACCATTGATTGGAACTAATCACATAGAAGGACATATAGCAGCAAATTATATTACACACAAAGATTTAGAGCCTCCTTTTTTATGTGTTATGATGTCTGGAGGAAATACTCAAATAATACATATAAAAGATTATAATAAATTTGAAGTTCTTGGAAAAACAAGAGATGATGCTGTAGGCGAAGCTTTTGATAAGATTGCAAGAGTGGTAGGTCTTGGATATCCAGGTGGCCCAAAAATAGATGAATTAGCAAAAAAGGGAGAAGCCAATATTACTCTTCCAAAAACTCATTTTGATAATTTAGACTTTAGTTTTAGTGGAATAAAAACAGCTATTATAAATTTATATCACAAAAATCCAGAAATAAATAAAGCAGATTTATGTAAAAGTTTTGAAAAAACAGTTGCAGAAACATTAGTTGAAAATATAAAAAAAGCAATTGAACAAACAAAAATAAATAAAATAATATTAGCAGGAGGAGTATCGGCTAATAGTTATATTAGAAAAGAGTTTCTAAGTTTGGAAAACGCAAAAGTATATATGCCAGATTTGAAATTATGCACTGATAATGCTGCTATGATAGCATCTGCTGGTTATTATAATTATATTTCGGGTAAAATTAGTGATTTAACTTTAAATGCAGAACCAGATTTAAAATTGTAGAAAAAATTATATAAAGTAAAAAGGTTATAAAATGTAAAAAATAATATAAAAGATTATATAAAAGGAGTATTTTTAGTGTTTATATATGCAATAGGAGATTTGCATTTATCATTTGGTACAAATAAGCCAATGAATATATTTGGAGAGAATTGGCAAAATTATGAGGAAAAATTAAAAGAAAACTGGAATAATAAAATAAAAGAAGACGATATTGTATTAATTCCGGGTGATTTTTCATGGGCAACATATTTAGAAGATACAGTACAAGATTTTGCATATCTAAATGAATTAAAAGGAATAAAAATATTACTTAAAGGTAATCATGATTATTGGTGGACAACCTTAAAAAAAATGGAAGAATTTTTTAAGCAAGAAGATTTTAGCAATATAAACTTTTTATATAATAATTCTTATGAATCAGATAAAGCAATGATAGTTGGAACAAGAGGATGGAGTTTTAATGATACAGAAAATAGTGAAAAAATGATAAATAGAGAATTAGCAAGACTAGAATTATCAATAAATAATGCAAAACAAAAAAAAAGTAATAAAGAAATTATATGTATGATGCACTATCCACCTATATCTAAAAATATGGTAGAAAATAATGAAAAAAGTGTGTTTATTGAGTTAATGAAAAAATATGATATTCATAAATGCATATATGGACATTTACATGGAAAATCGCATAGTGAAGCAATAGAAGGAATGATAGATGGAGTTGAATTAAAATTAGTGAGTTCTGATTATTTAAAATTTGATCCTATAAAAATTCTATAAATAGCTTATTAATGATTTATAAATAATTCATGGATAATCAAATAATTTATAAATTAAAAAATCACATTAATAAAAAAATGTATATTATAAAATAGAAGGGAGTTTCGTATAATTATTTTTATACGAGAAAAGTATTATGAAAATAACAAAAGTTGAAGCGTTAGAAGAAAAAGCAAATAAAATAAGACAAGACATAATTCAAGCAATTTATTATGGAAAATCTGGTCATCCGGGAGGATCACTGTCTTGTGCAGATATTTTAGCAGTTTTATATTTTAATGAAATGAATATAAATCCGCAAAAGCCTGATGATTTATCAAGAGATAGATTTGTTTTATCAAAAGGACATGCATCGGCAGCTTTATATTCTGCATTAGCAGAAAGAGAATACTATTCAAAAGATGATTTAATTACTTTTAGGCATATTGATAGTCCATTTCAAGGACATCCAGATATGAACAAGGTTCCTGGAGTAGATATGACTACAGGTTCTCTTGGACAAGGCTTATCTGTTGCAAATGGTATGGCATTAGCATCGAAAATGGATAAAATGGGATATAGAGTTTACTGTTTACTTGGAGATGGAGAAATTGAAGAAGGTCAAATCTGGGAAGCTGCAATGACATCAGCTAAGTATAAATTAGATAATTTATGCGTTATAGTTGATTGCAATGGACTTCAATTAACTGGAAAAACAGAAGATATTAAAAATTTAGGCTTAGAAGATATTGAATACAAATTTAAGAGTTTTGGTTTTCATACAAAAATTATTGATGGACATAATATAGAACAGATAATGGATGGATTTAGTGAAGCAGAACAAACAAAAGGTGTACCAACTGCAATTATTGCTAAAACAATTAAAGGTAAAGGAATTTCATTTATGGAAAACGATCCTGCTTGGCATGGAAAAGCCTTAAATGATGAAGAATATAAGGAAGCATTAGAAGAACTAAATACAATTAAAAAGAATGAAAAAGATATAAATAAAAATTGAAATTAAAAATAAAATAAAAAATAAAGATTAAAAATAAAATATAAAGAAAAATGAAGATAAATAAAATATAATTAAAAGAAGATTATAATTGGTTTATAGGTAAAACCTTAAAACCTAAATATAATATACAAGGGAAAATAATAATGATAGAAGAAAAGAAAATAGCCACAAGAGAAAGTTTTGGTAAAGCTCTTAGTGAGTTAAAAGATGAAAATATTGTAGTTTTAGATGCAGACTTAGATTCATCAACCAAAACAGATTTATTTAAAGAAAAACATCCAGAAAGATTTATAGAAGTAGGAATTGCAGAAGCAGACATGATAGGAACTGCAGCAGGACTTGCTACATGTAAAAAAATACCTTTCGTTTCAACATTTGCAGCATTTGCAACTGGAAGATGCTATGATCAAATAAGAACAAGTATAGCTTATCCAAATTTAAATGTAAAAATTTGCGGAACTCATGCAGGTATTACTGTTGGAGAAGATGGAGCAACTCACCAAATGCTAGAAGACATAAACCTTATGAGAGGTTTGCCAAACATGACAGTAATCTCAACATCAGATGATGTTCAAACTAAAAAAATGGTTAAAGAAATCGCAAAAATGAATGGACCAGTATATTTAAGACTAAGCAGATTAAAAACTTCAGTAATTTATGAAGATGATGTTGATTTTGAAATAGGAAAAGCGGTTCAAATTGGAGAAGGAATAGATGCAACTGTTTTTGCTACAGGAGTAACGGTTGCAGAAAGTTTAAAGGCTCAAGAAGAATTATTAAAACAAGGAATTGATATTAGAGTTGTTGATGTTCATACAATAAAACCAATAGATAGAGAAATGATTATAAAATGTGCGAAAGAAACTGGAATTTTATTTTCAGTAGAAGATCATAATATTATAGGTGGATTAGGAACAGCAATATCAGAAGTGCTTATCGAAGAACATCCAAAAAAATTAATTAGATTAGGAATAGATGATAAATTTGGAATGTCAGGAAGAGCAGAAGATTTAATGAATCATTTTGGAATAAATAGTAAAAATATTGTAGAGATAATTAAAGAAAAATTACATAAGTAATTAAAATATTTATAATATAAACCAAAATAAAACTAAAATAAAATTAAAATTAAAATAAAATAAAATAACATTTATAAGATATTAGCTAAGTTAGAATAAAAAGAAAGGAGCATATGATAATTTTAAATTATCATAAGAAAAATATATGTCAATTTTAGTAACAGGAGGAGCTGGATTTATAGGTTCACATACAGTAGTAGAATTATTAAATTCAGGATATGATGTAATTATAGTAGATAATTTTTGCAATAGCAAACCCCAAGCATTAGATGCAATAAAAAAAATAACAGGAAAAGATTTCAAATTTTATGAAGTAGATATTTTAGATACTGAAAAATTAAATGAAGTATTTGAAGAAAATAAAGATATAACAGCCGTTATACATTTTGCAGCACTAAAAGCAGTTGGAGAATCTGTAGAAAAACCAATTGAATATTATAAAAATAACATAGCAGGAACTTTAAGTTTATTAGAAGTTATGAAAAAAAATAACGTTAAAAAAATAGTATTTAGTTCATCTGCAACTGTTTACGGAGATCCTGAGTCAGTTCCAATTAAAGAGGATTTTCCAAAACATGCAACTAATCCTTATGGACAAACAAAAGTAATGATAGAGCAAATTCTAGAAGACGTATATGTTTCAGATAATGATTGGAGTGTTGTATTGTTGAGATACTTCAATCCGATTGGAGCACATGAAAGCGGATTAATTGGAGAACTTCCAAATGGTATACCAAATAATTTAATGCCTTACATAAATCAAGTTGCAACAGGAAAACTTGACCACTTAAATATTTTTGGAAATGATTATGATACACCTGATGGAACAGGAGTAAGAGATTATATCCATGTAGTCGATCTTGCAAAAGGACACATTAAAGCAATTGAAAGAGCAGATAAAATGAAGGGAGTGGAAAGTTATAATCTAGGAACTGGAAAAGGATATTCTGTTCTTGATATTGTTAAAAATTTTGAAAAAGCAAATGGAATAAAAATAAAATATGAAATTGCTCCAAGAAGACCAGGAGATATTGCAGAATGTTATGCTGATCCAAGTAAAGCAGAAAATATATTAGGCTGGAAGGCAGAAAAAAATCTTGAAGATATGTGTAAAGATTCTTGGAATTTTACGAAGAATATATAACAAAAAATAAAATATTATAATTTTTTGTGGTTTGCTGTCGCAGAAAATGTCAAGACATTTTCGCTCCATTCGCACTGCGTTTGGTCGCTGCGCACCACTGCTAAATTATAATATTTTATTTTTTATTAATAATAACATTATAGATATAAAAAAATGGAAAAATTTTCTTTTCGAATAAATTTCATATAGATGCATATAATATATAATGAAATCTTTAAAAAAGGAGTAAAACAATGAAAATTATAGATTATATTGCATTAGTATTAGTAATAATTGGTGCCATAAACTGGGGATTAATTGGTTTATTCGGATTTGATTTAGTTGCAACATTGTTTGGTTCAATGAGTGTAATAAGTAGAATAGTATATACATTAGTCGGAATAGCAGGTTTATGGTCAATAAGATTTTTTGCAAAAGTTGAAGACTAATTATAGCTGATATAAATAATTTAATAGAGTATACTTTTATTAAAAATGTATACTAGTTAAAGATGATTCCTCAAAAAAGTAGGAGTCATTTTTTATATAAAAATAACAAAAACAACAACTTATTAAATCAATTTCTATTTTTCCATATCTTTATAAAAGTTAGGTAAATTTGGAATTTAATTCCGAAATTATCTAAAAAATATAGACTAAAACTTAAAAATAGAAGTATTAACATTTAATGATTTATCTGTCTCTATAATGCGAACCGCATTGAATTATTATTATTTGATTATTTTCCACTTTATATACTATTCTATTTTTGTCATCAATTCTTCTGCTCCAATAGCCTGATAACTTTCCAATATAAATAATCTTCCCATGCTTCGTCTTGCCAAGCTTTATTCATCTTCTACATCTATTAAATCGTGTATAGTAATTTTTCCATCTTCTACAACTTTAATTGCTTTCTTCTAATCCTTTTATATTGGCAGTACTATAAAAAGGATCTGCTGTAATTTCAAAAGGTATTTTTTGTTCTTTTACAACTTTTTTTGCAAATATACAAATAGCAGATGTCATTGTTATTCCTACATCAGAACAAAATTTATCAAATTGTTTCTTTAATTCTTCATCCATACGAATATTAATATTTGTTTGAGACATATAAATTTTTCCTCCTTACATATATTATATACATTTTACTATATATTATTTACAATGTCAATAAATTTATTTATTATTATCTAAATTTACAACATTTGGCATGCGGTGATGTGGTCAGAAGGTGTTGAGATAACGATTTTTAGAAATTAAAATTGATACATTTATATTATAAAGAAATGATAAAAGTATTATTAATTAAAAAGATTAATAAAAAATAAATATATACAAAATATAGCAAAATAAAGTCAATTATAGAATAAAAAGAAATAAAAAAATTATTACAAAAATGTAAAGAAAGTTAATTATAAGTTCTTGTAAAATCATTGAAACAAATGAATTACAAGAGTTTATAATTTTTTATTAATCTTTTTACTTAATAAAATATATAGAAGTAAAATACAACTTGTTAGTAAGTTAATACTTTATAAATAATAAATATAAAAAAATCAAATAATAAGAAGGAGAAAAGCGAAAGATGAGAAAAGTAAATTATAAGGAAAAAGGAATCACATTAATAGCACTAGTAGTAACAATCATAATATTGTTAATATTAGCAGGAGTAACACTAACAACAGCATTGAGCCAAAATGGATTATTTCAAAGGGCAAAGATAGTAGTAGAAAAATATAAAGAGGCAGAATCAGATGAGGCAGAAAAATTAGGAGAAATAGAAAAAGAGATAGACAAAATAATAGATGGAGAAACACCATCAAGTGTAATAGGAAGTAGTGAAGTAGCAGATAAACTAAAAGAGTTTCAAGGAAAATATGTAGATATAGGGTTAGACACAAATGATAATAAAAAAGTAGATGACTGGGAAATATTTTATGTAAATGAAGGTAGAATATTTTTGATATCAGCAGACTGTGTACCAACAAGCAAATTAACAGAATGGAGTGTTATGAGAAATGCTTCGAACTTATTTAAAAGTGGAGTGCTTGGAGCGCATGGTGATCTTTGTATGTGTTGGGATGTTGGGGTGAGTAAGCTTGATTTACCGGAAGAAGAATTTTTGAGCTTGGTAATGAGTGACGAGTATGACTTGATTAGTCATGCAACCTATTCTGACGTATGTGCAGTATCGCAGTTACTAAGTGAGGATGATTGGAATGGAATAAAAGAAGCATCGAGAAAGGAGGTACAGAGTTTTATAGATTTCGTGATAGGAGGACCGTCATTGGAGATGTGGTGTGCTGCATGGAATGAGGCTGTTGTTAATGATGAAAGTTTTGTGACGTTGGAGGAAACAGTGTTAGAAAATGGATATGGAATAACAGTAAATGGGGGTGATGCTGTAGTGCAGAGGTATTTGAATAGGGAGAATAGTGAACTGAGTGAAGAAGAGTTAGGAGAACTAGAGACAACTTACAAAACATTTTTCCCACATACAAGCAAAGTTGGTGGATCATGTTATGGATACTGGTTAGCATCGCCTACGGATTACAGTACCTCGAGGCATACTAGGTTATTTGATATTCAGTTTGAAGGTAATGTGGATTTTTCTGTTTTTAATGAAGCACTATATGGTGTTAGGCCTTTAATTTGTTTAAAAGATGGAGTTGGTCTAATAGAGTCGGGAGATGGAACAAGTTCGTTCTATGTTCCAGAAAAGTCTTTTTGAGATGGGGGTTTTTGTGTCTGGACAAGACCAGTACGATCTTTAGTTTTTAAGATCTCGTTAAAAAAGCAAAAAATCTATAAATTTTTTGACATGTTCAAATTTATAGATTTTTTGCTTTTTAGATTTAAAATAAACTATAATTATTAAAAATTTTTTTATAAAAAAAGAACAAAATGAACACATTTAATTCACAAATAATTTGTAAAATAGAAAAATGTAAAGCTACAGTATGTATACGGGTTAACTAAATTAAATAAAGAGAAAGGAGAGTATGAGTTTATCATACAAAAGAATTATGTATATATTAAAAAATAGTTTACGATCAATTTTTAGAAATAAGGGAAGAAATATACTAATTGGTATAATTATCTTGGTTATTTCATGCAGTGCAACTGTTACTCTTGCAATTAGAAATACAGCTAATAAGTTAGTTAAAAATTATCAAGAAGCCAATGACATAATTGCCACAATAGGATTTAATAGGCAAGAATTATCAAATCAATTTCAAGGTGGAGAAGATGCTAAAAAGACTAATATAGAAAATTTTAACAATATTGAGCAACTTACTTTAGAAAATGTAAAAAAATATGGTGAAAGTGAGTATTTAAAAAATTATTATTATATTTATGCAACTTCTCTAAATAGTGATACTTTAACAAAAGCAACAGATTCTTATGAATATGAAGTAGAAGATAGGCAAACTACAACCAGTTCATCAAGTACAACGACAGGAGGAGAATCAAATACGGGAAAAGAAGGATTTGAACATGGTGGACCAATGGGAGGAGAAAGAAGAACAGTTGTAAATAATAACACTACAACAGTTATAACAAAAAGAAATGAAAAATTTGAAAGTTCAAGAAATTTGACAGGAGATTTTGAAATAGATGGTTATTCTTCAATAGATGCAATGACAGATTTTGCAAATGGAACATATCAAGTAAGTGAAGGAGAGATGATAACAGATTTTTCAGCTTATGAATGTGTAATAAGTTCAGATTTAGCAACATTAAATGAGATTTCAGTAGGAAGTACAATAACATTTAAAAATCCTAATAATGATAAAACTTATGATTTTACTGTAAAAGGTATATACAAAGACAACTCTGGCAAAGATAATGCAGTAAATATGTATTCACAATCAGCTAACAAAATTATTACAAGTAGTAATATTGTTGAAAATTTAGTAGTTGATGATGAAACATTAGTTACAAACGTAACTCCATCTTTTATTTTAAAAGATGAAAGTTCAATTGAAGGATTTAAGGCAGAAGTAAAAGAAAAAGGATTAAATGATTTTTATACAATTAATACAAATATTGATGAATTAAAAAATGCAACAAAATCAATAGAAAATGTAAAAACTTTTGCAACTACATTTTTAATAATTACATTAGTAATAGCTTCAATAGTTTTATTTGTAATTAATATGATTAATATTAGAGAAAGAAAATATGAAATAGGTGTTTATAGAACAATAGGAATAAGCAAATTTAAGCTTACTATTCAGTTTGTTTTAGAACTATTAATTGTAAGTATAATTATGCTATGTATTGGTGCAGTAATTGGAACATTTTTATCAAAACCAATAGGAAATACTTTATTAGCAAGTGAAATAGAGGCAAGTGAAGAAGCAAATGAACAAATTTCAAGTAATTTTGGTAGAGGTGGACCAATGGATATGAAATTTAATGGTGGAAGAGCACAAATACAGGCTTATGATAGCATTGATGCAGTAGTTGACTTTACAGTTATTGCTGAACTTTTAGGAATAGGAGTAGCATTAACAATAATAAGTAGTTTAGCGTCAATGATAAGTATTCAAAGATTTTCACCATTAACAATATTAAAAGAGAGATCATAAAAGCTATACATATGAGTATAAGAATTATAAAAGTTAATATATATGAGCATAAAAATTATAATAAAAAAGTCATATATAAGTATAAATACTATGATTGTAAAATTGTGGCGTAGAAAGGAAAATTTTAAATATGGGAATATTAAAGTTAGAAGATGTTTCATATAGATATAAAGATGCACCAAAAGATGTATATGTATTTAAAAATATTAATTATGAATTTGAACAAGGAAAAATGTATGCAATTAAAGGAAAGAGTGGAAGTGGAAAAACAACGCTATTATCATTAATTACAGGATTAGAAAAATGTACTGAAGGAAAAGTTTTGTATGATGGTAAAGAATTAAAGAAGATGAATTTAGACAAATATCGTAATACAGAAATTGGAATTGTTTTTCAAAGTTATAATTTGTTACCAAGATTAACAGCAATAGAAAATATAATATTATCAATGGATGTAAGTAAAGTTAAAATAAAAAATAAGAAGCAAAAAGCATTAGAACTAATGAAAAGTGTAGGACTATCAGAAGAACAAGCGAATAGAAAAATATTAAAGTTATCAGGTGGAGAGCAACAAAGAATTGCGATTGCAAGAAGTTTATCTTATGATCCTAAAATAATAATAGCAGACGAACCAACGGGAAATTTAGATAAAGAAACAGAAAGTGAAATTTTGAAAATATTTAAAAAATTAGCTAAGGAGGAAAATAAGTGTGTTATAATCGTAACTCATTCACAAAATGTTTGTGATGAAGTAGACTACATATATGAACTAAAAAATAATAAATAGATTATAATTTATTAAAAAATAAAAAATAATTAATTCTCATATGTTAAATAAGAGAATTAATTATTTTTTGTTAATGAATTTATTAATTATGCTTTTATTAATAAGAGTATTAATAAAAGAATTATTTATATATTTTTAGTTATAAAAATATAATTTTTTTATATATGAAATATTAATGTTGATATATTAAAAAATACTAAAACAGACAATGTATCAACAATAGTTGTAATTAAAGGTGCTGCCATAATTGCAGGATCTAATTTTAATTTTTTTGCAACAATAGGCAAGATACAGCCTAATAATTTTGCCATCATAACAGTAATCACAAGAGTAGCGCTTACTGCAATTGCAATTTGTATATTTTGATATTGAATCATTATTCTTATAGAATTTACAAAAGCTAACACAAGTCCTACAATAATTGATATTCTAAATTCCTTCCACATTGCTTTAAAAATATCTTTTGGGTGAATTTCGTTCATAGCCAAACCTCTTATTATTAAAGTGGATGCTTGAGAACCACAATTTCCACCAGTGTCCATAATCATTGGAATAAATGAAACCAATAATGGAAGTGAAGAAATAGCGGCCTCATAATGTTCTATTACACTACCTGTTATCATTGCAGAAACCATTAATAATAGTAACCAAAGAATTCTATGTCTAGCATGTTTAAAAACGCTAGTCTTTAAATATGCTTCTCCATCATTTGGAGTAAGTGCAGACATTTTTTCAAAATCTTCAGATGTTTCCTCATTGATTACCTCCATAACATCATCAATTGTTATAATTCCTACAAGTCTATTTTCATTATCAACAACAGGCAATGCAATACAATTATATTTATAAAACATTCTACTAACTTCTTCTTGATCCTCTAATGTATTAGTTTTCAATACATTAGTATCCATAATATCTTTTATAAGCTTATCTCTTTCAGCAACTAAAAGTTCTTTTATATCAACAACGCCAACTAATTTCCTTTCATTGGTTACTACATAGCAATTATATACAGTTTCTTTTTTTAATTCTTTTTGCTTGATATAGTAAAATGCATTTTCAACAGTCATAGTTTCTTTTAAGTCTATATATTCAGTAGTCATAATTGTTCCAGCTGTTTCAGCAGGATATTTTAAAAGCTCATTTATTATATTTCTATTCTCTAATTTTGTGTTTGATAAAATACGCTTTACAACATTTGATGGCATTTCTTCAATTAAATCAGTAGCGTCATCCATATAAATTTCATTCATTACATTTTCAATTTCGTTATCAGTTAGCATACTGATAAGTTTTTCTTGCTCATTATGATCCATTTCAACGAAAACTTGAGTTGCCTTTTCTTTATTGAGTAATCTGTAAATCATAATACTTTTATCTTCATCTAAATATTCTAATATACTTGGAATATCTTCACTTTTTATTGTTTTATTTAAATATTCTTGCAATTCTTTGATTTCTTTTTTCTCAATAAAATTTGATATTTTATCTATTGTTTCTTCTAATTTAAAATACATAGTTAATTACATTCCTCTCTTATGTTAAATTATTCTAGAAAGACAAAATTTTTTTTAACAGAATAAATATAATTATTTTAAATATTTTTCCCAATCCATAAAAGTATGACCTATTCTTAGAACAATTGCTTTATTATTAATTTCATCAACTGTATAAAATATTGCATATTTTTTTACATTAATTTTTCTAATGTTTTTATGTTTAATTAGTTTTTCATCTATAATAGGCATACTTCCAGCTATATCTTCTAAATTCTTTAAGGCTTTACTGAATAAATCTACATATTTATCTGCAACTATTTCTCCAGCTAAATTATATTTAAGGTACAAAATTATATTTATTAAATCTTGTTCAGAAGTTTCGGTAGTTTCAACAATATATTTTTTCATAATAACTCCAGTTTTTATATATCATTTATTTTGGCTAAGGTTTCTTCTAAAGAATGTACTTTATTTTCTTTTATATCATCTAAACCTTTTTGTAATTTTTCAATTAAATCATTTTTACTTTTTATTTTTACACTTTCTGGAGCATCTGGATCTAAAAAATATAATTTTAAATATTCAATATAACTTAAAACTTGATTGGTAAGCTCATCTGGTAATGTGTCAATTTCATTATATAATTTTTGTTTCTCAATGGACATATTAATTACCTCCAAATTTAATTCATACAATTATTATAACATTTTTATTTTTTAAAATCCATAAATTTGAAAATAAATTCAAAGAAATATTACAAAATTGGAAAAAAATAAATGTTGCAAACTGTATTTTGTTATGTTATTATGAATGAGAAAAAATAATTATAAAAAGAAAGGGATTTCGTAAAATTTTATACGAAATTAATCAATAAAGTTGATTATATGAAAAAACTTATGAAGAAAAAAGTCTTATCAATAATTATAGTAAGTTATATGATTATATCATTAATTAATATGAGCTTTGCCGCAACGCAAGCAGATAAGGATAGAATACAACAGCAAATAAATCAAGCACAAAACGAGAAAGATAATATATCAAATCAAAAGAAAACAGAGCAGAGCGAATTAGAAACTATTACAGAACAATTAAGTACATTAAGTAATGAAATAAAAGCATTGGAAAATCAATTAAATGAATTAAACAATTCAATATCTGAAAAAGAAAAAGAGATTGAGGAAAAACAAGCAGAACTTGATGAGAAGCAAGAACTTTTGAAAAAAAGATTAGTTGCAATGTATAAAACAGGCGGAATAAAATATCTTGATGTTTTATTAGGAGCAACAAGTTATGCTGATATGCTTGCATCATTTGATGCATTAGAAAGAATAGCAGACGCTGATACAAAATTAATAAATAAAGTATCAGAAGAAAAGAAAGAATTAGAGCAAATAAAATCAGAGTTGCAACAGCAAAAGTCTGAAGTTGATTCAGTAAAATCTCAAAAGGATGCAAAAAACGTTGAATTAACAGCAATCCAAAATCAAAAGGAAAGTAAAATTGCATCATTAACAGAGGAGGAAAAGAAAAAGCAATCAGAAATAGATGAATATAATAAAGCAATGGCAAGAGTAAATGCAGAATTAGCAGAAGCAGCAAGACGTGCACAATCACAAATACAACAAAATGGGTTAAAATTTGATGGAAGCTTTATCTGGCCATGTAATAATAAATTAGTTACATCAACAGTAAAAAGAAGATGGGGAAGAATGCATAAAGGTATTGATATAGGTGCTTATTATGAAAATGTTTATGCATCAGCAACAGGGTATGCTTACAATGCTTATGATTCAGGTGGATATGGTACATACATAATGGTATTCCATGGAAATGGATATGTTACATTATATGGACATTTATCAGCAAGTAAAGTAAGTAATGGACAATTAGTATCTCAAGGACAAGTTATAGCAACATCAGGAAATTCTGGTGGAAGTACTGCTCCACATTTACATTTTGAAATTAGACAAGCATCATCAACAACAGAATTTTTTAGCAAATCTCCACTTAATCCATTAGACTATTTGCCAGCAGGATATTCATTTGCAGCTGGAGCAACTACAGAGTCGTAATTAGTAAAATATGATTAAATGTAGTAAAAAACTACAAAACGATTAAGTAGGGTGATAAAAACAATTACAAAATAATTAAAATATAAAAATATTACTTATATGTGATGGAAAACAAATTATAAAATTAATTAAAATAAAAGTAAGATTTTATAGAAAAAGTAAGTGATTACGAAAAGAACAAAAGTATTAAAGTTTTAATAAAACGTTCTATGTTATTCACTTACTTTTTTGTAATATGAAGAATTAATTTAGAAACAAAGATATTTGTAATATAAAATTAAAGAGAACTGTAAAAGTATAAATTTACAATGAAAAAGAAATTAAAAAATTTACAAAACTTGTAACGAAATAAAAAAATTAGACACTAAGCATATAGAAAGGATTATAAAAGCAGACTTGTTGAAAAGTGGAATAAATAAAAGGAAAAAATAATGGAAGATATTGAAGAAATATATAAACAATATGCTAATTTAATAAAAAAATATATATTTTTTATAACAAAAAATGAAGATTTGTCTGAAGAAATCATGCAAGAAACCTTTGTAGTAGCAATAAAGCAAATAAACAATTTTAGAGGAGAATGTGAAATTTCAACATGGCTTTATTCAATCGCCAAAAAGATACTTTATAAAAAATTAAGGAAGGAAAATAAAAATGTATCTATTGATGAGATTGAAGTTTCTGATGACAAAAACTTAGAAGAAGATTATATAAAAAAAGATGATAAATTAAAATTATATTATGCTCTGCAACAATTAGATGTAAAGACTAGAGAGGTGGTATATTTGAGATTAACAGGAGATTTAAGTTTTAAAGAAATAGGAAATATATTAAATAAAACTGAAAGTTGGGCAAGAACAACATTTTTTAGAGGAAAACAAAAATTAATAGAAAAAAATTTATTGTAAATTATTATTTTATAACTATAAAAGTTTGAAAAATTTATTGTAAAAATATTTTGTAATTATAAGGCAGAATAGTTTAAAAATTTATAACTATATTAGCCTTTATAAAGAAAAGGAGTTATATATGAAATCAATTGAATGTATTGATTGTGATGTTATACAAGATTTATTGCCAAGCTATTGTGATGGAGTTACAAGTGAATTAAGTAATAAGCTAATTGAAGGACATTTAAAAAAATGTAAGAATTGTAAAAATATTTTAGAAGAAATGAATAAACAAATAAGTTTAAATTACGAAAAAAAACAAGAAGAACGAATTAGTTTTTTAAAAAAATATAATAAAAATATGGTAAAAGCTATATTGATTACTATTGCAGTAATTTTGTTAATTATAAACATTTTACTTGATGTATTTTATGTAATATTGCCAAAGTGTGACTTTTTCGTTGATATCAATGATATTAATGTATATGTTAATTATGTTAGATATTCGGACGACGGAAAAATTTCTGAAGTAAATTTTAGTATATATCATGATGAATATTTATTAACGTGTGATGAATATGAAGAATTTGATGAATCAGGAAACTTAATTTTGCATTGTGTATTCAAGGGAAAATTTTCATTTGATAAAGGTCTTCCAACAGCACATAGCTTCGGTTTATTTAAGGGCAATGATGATGATAGATTAAAATCAATAATTTTTGAAGATTTAAAAGGAAATAAAAGAGAAGTATGGAATAAGGATGAAGGAATTAAGGTAGAAGGAAGGATTTTTGGGAGTAATTATTAAATAGTAAAAAGTATTAGATTTTTGTAATAAAAAGTAAATAACCAATTAATAAAAAACTCCATATAATAAAACAGAAAGGAGTTTTTTATTATGCGAAAAATTTTAAAAATAATGATATTATCCATTTTTGGTATTTTTATTTTTGCAATAACAAGTAATGCGATTACTCCAGAATCAAGTCCATCTTATAGAGGAATTGATGTAAGCGAGTGGCAGGGGTACATTGATTATGAAAGAGTAAAAAATGATGGAGTAGAAGTCGTATACATAAAAGCAAGTCAAGGAAGTAGTTGGAAAGATCCATATTTTGATATAAACTATGAGAACGCTAAAAATAATAATCTAAAAATAGGATTTTATCATTTTTTGACAGCAACTAATGAAGAAGAGGCAAGGTTAGAGGCAAGATTTTTTGCATCAGTAATTTCAGGAAAAGAAGTAGATTGTAAGCTTGCAATGGACTATGAAACTTTTCAGGGAGCGAGTATAGAAGAAATAAACAATATTTCATTAACATTTATAGAAACATTAGAAGATATAACCGGAAAAGAAGTAGTGGTATATAGTGATTTGTATAATGCAAGTAATGTATTTGGAGAAGATTTATCAAGTAGATATCCACTATGGCTTGCATATTATGGAGATTATAATAACTTAAATAATGTAAGAACAAACTGGGATGAATGGATAGGTATTCAATATTTTGACAAAGGATTAATATCGCGGAATTTCAGGATATGTAGATGAAGATTTATATACGGAAGAAATTTTTTTAAGTAATAATGGTGCACTACCAGAAATAGAAAATCCAACTGGAGAGAAATTTCAAACGGAGACTATATTTTATACAGTACAAAGAGGAAATACTTTATCACAAATAGCATTACAATATGGAACAACAGTGTCAGAACTAGCAAGTATAAATAATATAAGTAATCCAAACCTTATATTTACAGGAGAAGTTTTAAAAATAATTACAAATTCTAATATTCGAGGCAATGAGGTAAGAGGTACAGGAAAAATTATTTATACGGTACAGAGAGGTAATACTCTATCGCAAATTGCACAAAAGTATGGTGTAACTGTGGAACAAATTGTATCACTTAATAATATATCAAATCCAAATCTAATATTTCCAGGAGAAAAGCTAAGGATTACTTCAATTGAACAAACGAATTCTAGTCAAAATCAGACTGTAACAAATCCAAGCATAAATCAAACTTATGTTGTTCAAATAGGAGATACTCTTTCAGGAATAGCCTTAATGTTTGGAACTACAGTTCAAAATCTTGTAAACTTGAATGATATAAGAAATCCGAACCTTATATTTGTGGGGCAGGTTTTAAAGATATAAATCGCGCTTCGCTTGAGTGCTACGCACAACTGCAAACTATTATATTTTAATTTTTTTATATGTTTTATAAATATATAAAATTTTAACAGATTGAAATTTACGCATTTATGTAATATAATTAAGTTTATAAGTTTTTTTAAGATTTTTATAGGAGAATAAAATTGGAAAGATACGAAGAAATTGAAAGAGGCATTATAACAACATATAGAAAAAGAATTTGGTCAAAATTTGTTAAAGCTATACAAGAGTTTGACATGATTAAAGATGGAGATAAGATTGCAGTATGCATTTCAGGTGGTAAAGATTCAATGCTTCTTGCAAAATGTATGCAGGAAATAAAAAGACATAGAAAAAAGGATTTTGAATTAGTTTTTTTAACAATGAATCCGGGCTATAATGAAAAGAATAAGCAAAAAATAATAGAAAATGCTAAGTTATTAAATATTCCGTTAGAAATGTTTGAAACTAATATATTTGATATAGTAGATGAGATTAACGATCATCCTTGCTATATATGTGCAAGAATGAGAAGGGGATATTTATATGAAAAGGCAAAAGAGCTTGGTTGCAATAAAATTGCTTTAGGTCACCATATGGATGATGTTATTGAAACAATTTTAATGGGAATGTTATATGGAGCACAAGTGCAAACAATGATGCCAAAGGTATTAAGCACGTCTCATCCTGGAATGGAGTTAATAAGACCTTTATACTATGTGAAAGAAGAAAGTATAATAAGATGGAAGGAAAGAAATAATTTAGATTTTATACAATGCGCATGTAAAATTACGGAACGAAATTCAAAAAATAATGATGAGATTGGTTCAAAAAGACAAGAAATAAAAAATCTGATAAAGAATCTTAGAAATACTTATGAAAAAGTAGATATGAATATTCTAAGAAGTGTAGAAAATGTGAATTTAGATACAATAATTTCTTACAGAAGTTCAAAAGAAGGAACGTATCATCATTTCTTAGATGATTATGATAATTTATTAGAAAAATATAAAGGAAAAAATTAAGATTGGTTATATTTGTTTAAAGCTGGAGCAGTTAAGAAAGTCGTTTGCGAAAAATTTTCCTTCCACTTTTTGTTAAAAAAATAATTTGATTAATCAATTGTTGAAATTAGTACAGCATAAATTAAAAATTTTCAATAAATATATTGATAATTTTATAAAAATAACATATAATTTTAGTAAGGAATGTAAGAAATATGGAAAGGAAGTGATTTTATGGAATTAGCAAAAGTAACAACTAAAGGTCAAGTAACTATTCCAAAATCAATTAGAGAATTATTAGATTTAAAAGAAGGAAGTAAAATTCTTTTTATTCAAAAAGGAAAAGATATAGTTATTCAAAATTCTGCAATGTTAGCTTTAGAGAAAATACAAAATGCATTTGATGGTGAAGCAGAAAGGCTTGGCTTAGAAACAGAAGAAGATGTTGTCCAAATGATAAAAGAATTTAGAAAAAATAGAAAGAAGGATTAGTTATGAAAGTAATGTTAGATACTAATATTCTTATTTCTGCATTTGTATTTAAGAGCAAAAAAATGAATGAACTAATCTATAAACTTTCTAAAGAACATGAAATAATAATTTGCTCATATACAGTCCAAGAGCTTAAAGAACTAATAGATACAAAATTCAAAGTAAGTCAAAAAGATTTAGATGAATTTTTAAAGATTTTTCCATTCAATTTAGTTTATTCTCCAACTAGTGTAGATAATAAACTTTTTAATATTAGAGATAAAGATGATTATATCATTTTACATACAGCAATAATAGAAGATGTAGACATATTTATAACAGGAGATAAAGATTTTGAAAATGTTGATATTGATAAGCCTGAGATTATGAATGCTACTGAATTTTTAGAAAAATATTCTTAAAATGTATAAGAATAAAGGAGTGTTTAACACTCCAAAATCTTAGTAATTTTAAGCTAAATAATTTTTATATGTCTATATTATCACTGAATCTTTCTTTTTAATTTAATCTTGATTTTTAGAATCTTTTTTTAGCATCTAAAAATATAGTTTTCTTTAACTATTTCTAACTAATGGTCAATAAATTAACAAAAGAATCAATAAGGTAATAGCATAAAAAAAATCAAAAGAGAAAAAGCTGTACTTTAAAACAAAAAGTAAATTTTATATTTAATTAAAAAGATTAATAAAAAATAAATATATATGAAATATATAATAATAACAATATTTTTAAAAGAAAAATATAGATAAAAAATATTACAAATTTGTAAAAGAAAAAAGTATAAAATATTTGTGAAATCATTGAAGTGAATGATTTATACAATTTTATACTTTTTTATTAATCTTTTTACTTAATAAAATGATATAGAAATGAAACATTATTTAGTATTGACTTAATACATTATAAATAATAAAATTAATTATAATAATAAATATAGCAAAAAAGTAAATAATAAGAAACATAGGAGAAATTCAAAGAATGAGAAAAGCAAACTGTGATGAAAAAGGAATCACATTAATAGCACTAGTAGTAACAATCATTATATTGTTAATATTAGCAGGAGTAACGCTAACAACAGCATTGAGTCAAAATGGACTATTTCAAAGAGCAAAGATAGCAGTAGAAAAATATAAAGAATCAGAAGCAGATGAAGCAGAAAAATTAGGAGAAATAGAGAAAGAGTTAGATAAAATAATAGATGGAAAAGATCCAACACCAGCAGAACCACAATTACAAGAGAATGCAACATTAAAAGTAACATTAGCAGTAACGGAGAAAGATGTAACAGGAACGTCTATACCAGTAACAGTAGAGAAAATAGAAAAAGGCGAAGAATTACAAGACGAAGGAAAATTTACGTATAAATGGTATATTAAAGATGGAGAAGAAACCGAAGGAGATAAATCTCATAAATTTGAAGGTTTAGACGAAACAAAAAATTATACATTAAATTGTAAAGTAGTAGATGAAAATGGAGAATGGGGAATAGGAGAAGTAACGGTTTTAAGTTTTGATGTTGTAGATACTCATTATAGAGGTACTCAGGGTATGACTTGGTATGAATGGACTCAAAGCGGATACAAGAAACCTTTTCCATTGAACAAGGAACACTATCTTCAGTTTTTGGGTGATTGTGGATGTGATGTGGAGAATACGCATTTATGTAGTTATCGTGCAAGTAATATAGGTGGCGATTCTGACGGGGATTTATGGTACGATTATTCTAGCGCATGTAGAGATGGTTTATTTCGCACTCCTTCTACTGGAGGAACTTGGGAGGCTAGAATAAGTGCGTCCTACCTTGTTTTCCATACGGATATTAGTGATAAGACGGTTATCCCGGATAAACCTCTCGACCACCTTAGAATTTTCAAAGACTTTATGACGAGTAATGGTGGGTACAAAAACGCTTATTTTGACAGTATTAAGAGTTGGAATGAGGATACTTCTTGTATTGCTGAGGGAACTTTAATAACGTTGGCTGGTGGATCGAGGATTGCAGTAGAAGATTTAGATGGAGATGAGAAAGTTCTAGTATGGAATATGTTCTCTGGAAAATATGAAGCATCTGATATAGAATTTATAGTAAACCATAATGAGGAATCAAAAGAAAGAAGAATAATTCATGCATATTTTTCAGACGGGACAGATATACAAATTATAAAAGACCACGGTTTCTTTGACTTAGATTTAAATAAATTTGTATTAATAGATGAAACAAATTATAAAGACTATATAGGGCATTGGTTCGTAAAGGAAAGTTTAGACGGAAAAAAACAACATGAAAAAGTACAATTAACAGATGTGAACATGGAAAGTAGAGTATGTAAAGTATATGAAGTAATAACACCAAAGAATTTAACATGTTTTACGAATGGATTGTTGTCAGTATCGTCTTTACTAGATACATTCTGTAATATCTTTGTTGTAGATAGTAATACATTAACTTATGATAAAGAATTAATGGAAAAAGATATAGAGAAATATGGGTTGTTTAGCTATGAAGAATATACAGACAAACTATCAAAAGAAGCATTTGAAGTATTAAATTTACGCTATATGAAAATAGCATTAGGAAAAGGAATAATAACAAAAGAGCATAGAATGTATTTAAGGAAGTTTTTTAATGAAAACTCGGCTAGCTTTAAGAGTAAGTTTGATTTATAATATGACATAATCAAATGTTAAATTTACTATGACATTATCAAATAATAATTAAATTTTAAGCAAATGATTATTTACAATCATTTGCTTTTTTGCTATACTTAGTAAATGATAGAGGAGATTTCAATGGAATTAGTTAAAGTTGGAGAAAAAACTTATTATATAAAAAATCCTACTAACATAGGAATTTATAAAGTTGATGATGAAAATGTATATCTAATAGATACAGGAAATGACAAAGATGCAGGAAAGAAAATATTAAAAATTGTTGATGAACAAGGATGGAAAGTTAAAGGAATAATAAATACTCACTCAAATGCTGACCATATTGGAGGAAATAAAGTTATTCAAGATAGAACTAATTGTGAAATATTTGCATTCAATATTGAAAAAAGTTTCACTGAATTTCCAATATTAGAATCATCATTTTTATATGGAGGTTATCCATTCAAGGACATTAGAAATAAATTTTTATTAGCAAAAGAATCAAAAGTAACCAATATAGAAAATAACCTTCCAGAAGGATTAGAATATATAAATTTAAAAGGTCATTTCTTTGATATGATTGGAATAAAAACAAGTGATAATGTATATTTTTTAGCTGATTCATTATTTAGCAAGGAAACAATTACAAAATATCATTTATTCTTTATATATGATGTTAGAGAATATCTTAATACTTTAGATTATTTATCTACATTAAATGGTAAATTATATATACCATCTCATTGTGAGACAACCGATGACATCACAAATTTAATAGAACTTAATAAAAGCAAGATAAAAGAAGTTGCAGATAAGATTTGTAATATTTGTGAATGTGAAATAACTTATGAAGAAATATTAAAATGTGTTTTTGATGAATATAATTTAGAAATGAATCCAAACCAGTATGTTTTAATTGGAAGTACAATAAAATCATATTTATCTTATTTATATGATGAAAATAAATTGACTTATGAGTTTAATAATAATAAAATGTTATGGAAAAAGTTGGAATAAAGATAAAACAATAAATATCTATTATGAAAGTTATGTGAATTTTAGCACTCTTATGTTGACCATACTAGAGAAAAATGATAAGATAATTATGTAAATATATCACTTAAAATAAGTAAGGAGCTTATATGTTAGAACTAAAAAATATTAAAAAAGTTTATAAAACAGGTGATGAAAAAGTTGAGGCACTAAAAGGTGTTTCTTTAAAATTTAGAGAATCTGAATTTGTATCTATTCTAGGTGCAAGTGGTTGTGGAAAAACAACGCTATTAAATATTATTGGTGGACTAGATAGATATACGTCAGGAGATTTAATAATTAATGGAAAATCTACAAAGAAGTTTAAAGATAGAGATTGGGATGCTTACAGAAACTATAAAGTAGGTTTTATTTTTCAAAGCTATAATTTAATAAGCCATCAAACAGTGCTATCAAATGTTGAACTTGCCTTAACAATAGGTGGAATTTCAAAAAAGGAACGTAGACAAAGAGCAATAAATGCATTAGAGGATGTTGGATTAAAGGACCAAATAAATAAAAAGCCTAACCAATTATCTGGTGGACAAATGCAAAGAGTTGCAATAGCAAGAGCTTTAGTAAATAATCCAGATATTATTTTAGCAGATGAGCCAACCGGTGCATTAGACACTAAAACAAGTGTGCAAGTTATGGAAATACTTAAAAGAATATCAAAAAATAAACTAATTATAATGGTAACACATAACCCAGAGCTTGCAGAAAAATATTCAAGTAGAATAATAAGAATTTTAGATGGAACAATTACAGAAGATTCAAATCCGATATTACAAGAGGAAAAACAAGAGATTAATGATACTAGCAAAATAGGCAGAACATCAATGAAAATATGGACTGCATTTAGATTAAGTCTAAATAATTTATTAACTAAAAAAGGAAGAACTATTTTAGTTTCTGTTGCAGGTAGTATTGGAATAATTGGAATTGCATTAGTTCAAGCAATTTCAAATGGATTTCAAGGATATGTTGATAGCATACAAGAAGATACACTTACATCATATCCTCTGACGGTAATGCAAGAAAGTACAGATATAGCAAGTATGCTATTGTCAATGACATCTGATGAAAATAGTGATATTGAGAATGGAAAAGTAAAAGAGGAACAATATATTTCAAAGACTTTATCTGCATTAAGTACAAATGACTTAAAGAGTTTTAAGGAGTATATAGACAAAAATTCTAAAGAGATAAATAAGAATGTTTCCACAATTGAAAACTCATATAGTGTTAATCCAATGATTTATACTATAGATGCAACTAATGAAATGGCAAAATTAAATCCTAATAATTTATTTAGCTCTGTGCTTTCTACTTCATCAACCATGATGAGCTCTTTAACTTCAACGTTTTCACAGATGATTAATGATAAAGAAGCAATAAAAAATTCGTATGATATTTTAGCAGGACATTTACCTGAAAAATATGATGAAATGATGATTGTTTTATCACAGCCAAATACTATTTCGGACTTACTTGTTTATTCTTTAGGATTAAGAGATACTGATGAATTAACAGAAATAGTAACAAAAGTTATGAATGGTGAATCAGTAGATATACAAAATGAACCATATACACTTTCGTATGAAGAGCTTATGAATTTAGAATTAAAATTAATAATGCCAACAGATATTTATAAATATAATGAAAAATATAATGTTTATGAAGATATGTCTGAAAATAAAGAATATATGCAAGATTTATATGATAATGCAATAAAGCTTAAAATTGTTGGTATAATTTGTCCTAAAGAAGGAACTACAACTATGATGCTAAGCCCTGGAGTTTCATATACAAGTGATTTGATAGATTATATAATTGATTATTCTGCAAATACAGATATTGTAAAAAAACAATTAGATAATAATGAAATAGATGTATTTTCTGGTTCGAGATTTGATGAAAAAAAGGATAAATTAGGACTAAACTTCCAAGACTTTATAGATATTGATACTAAAGAACTTGAAAGTGCATTTAATATAAAAATTGATCAAAAACAATTAGAAGAACAAACTAAAAATTATATGACAGAGATTAATAATTCTATTACAACAGATACAACTCCAGCGTTAAAGGACTTTTCAAATAATTTAGTTATTTTAACGAATGGAATGTTCAAAAGTATAAATGGGGAATTTAAAGCAGAAGATGTAGAAAAAGTAGTTTCAAATTATTTAGGACAGAATGAACCTTCACAAATATTATCTACACTTGAGCAAAAATATGTTATTCCAAAAGATACTTTTAAAACAACATATTCAGGATTATTAAAAACTTTATTACAACAATATGTAACGATATATAATAGTATGATGCAATTTGTGCCACAAGGTAATGATTATTCTAATTTAGTAGATGTTCCAAAAGCTACAAATGAATTAGGTAATCAAGTGACAACAGAAAATGCAAATAATTTACTTAATAATATACCAGAAACTAATGTAACAGAGCCAAGTAAAAGCGCAGGAGTAGTAATTAATGACGAAATAGTTTCACAAGTCGTTTCTGGTTTTACAGGTAGTGAAGCAATAAAGCAAGTTGAAAATACTATGGCAAGAGCAATGACTGAAGCTGTTATGAAAAAGACAATATTAACAAAAGTTGGAGAACTTACATCAAATTTAACAAATAGTTTTGCATCTGCTTTTAATGTAGATCAAAATAAAATTGCAGGAGCTTTTAAAGTTAATATTACAGAGGACGAAATAAAGAGGCTTGTAACATCTATGATGTCAGGAGAAGATAAAACTCAAAAATCAAATTTAATAAGTCTTGGTTATCAAGAAAAAGAAGAACCAACATATATGTCATTTTATTTCGATAGTTTTGATGGAAAAGAGAATTTTATAAAATTCATAGATGACTATAATGAAAAAATGGAACAAGAAGGTCAAGAAGATAAAGTAATCCACTATACTGATGCAACAGGAATTCTTATGGAATCTGTTAAAACAATAGTAAACGCAGTAACTTATGTATTAATTGCATTTATATCAATTTCACTTATTGTTTCATCAATAATGATTGGAATTATCACATATATATCAGTATATGAAAGAACAAAGGAAATAGGAATATTAAGAGCTATGGGAGCATCAAAAAGAAATATATCATCAATCTTTAATGCTGAAACATTTATAATTGGATTATTGTCAGGATGCTTTGGAATAGGAATTTCTTATGCTTTGATACCTATTATTAATACAGTTCTTCATAAATTTACTGGAAATATACCATTAAATGTTACCTTATATTTTAGTAATGCAATGATATTAATAATATTAAGTGTAATTCTTACTTTAATAGGTGGATTAATACCAGCAAAAGCTGCATCTAAGAGAGATCCAGTAATTGCACTTAGAACAGAATAAATTATAAAACACTACACAAAATCAAAAAAATATGCTAAAATATTTAAGGTAGTAATAAGAAGATAAAAGGAGGATTTAACAATGTCAGGACATAGCAAATGGCACAATATTCAAGCAAAAAAAGGTAAAGCAGATGCAGCAAGAGGAAAAGTATTTACAAAACTAGGAAGAGAATTATTAATTGCAGTAAAACAAGGAGGACCAGATCCAGCAGGTAATTCAAAATTAAAAGATGTAATAGCAAAATGTAAAGCAAATAATATGCCAAATGATACAATACAAAATGCAATCAAAAAAGCATCAGGAGAAGGAAATGATAAAGTATATGAAGAAATTACATATGAAGGATATGGACCATCTGGAGTTGCATTTATTGTAGAAGCAAGTACAGATAATAAAAATAGAACAGCAGCTGACGTAAGACATTTATTTGATAAAGCAGGTGGAAATTTAGGAACATCTGGTTGTGTATCATATATGTTTAATAAAAAAGGAGTTATTGTAATAGATAAAACAAAATCACCATTATCAGAAGATGATTTAATGATGGTTGCAATAGATAATGGAGCAGAAGATTTTGTAACAGACGAAGAAATTTATGAAATAACAACAGATCCATCAAATTTTTCTACAGTTAGAGAAGCTTTAGAAAAAGAAGGAATAGAATTTGAAGAGGCAGAGGTACAAATGGTGCCAACAACTACAGTTGCCTTAGATAGTGATGGAGAAGAAAAAGTTCAACGTCTAATAGATGCACTTGAAGAATTAGACGATGTAATGAATGTATATCATAATTGGGAGTAGGAGATGTTAAATTTATGAATGAAATTAAATGCCCAAATTGTGGAAAGATATTTCAAATAGATGAAAAAGATTATGATTCAATAGTAAAGCAAATTCGTAATCATGAATTTGAAGAAGAAATTCAAAATAGAGAAGAACAATATAAAAAAGATAAAAATAACGCACTTGAACTTTTAAAGAAAGATTTAGAATTAAAAAATAATAATGAATTATCAGAAAAAGATAAAGAAATTGAAAAACTAAAAAGTGACTTAAAACAAAAAGATTCAGAATATCAATTAGAGTTAAAGAATGCAGTTCAAGAAAAAGTAGATGAAATTAATGATTTAAATAACCAAATTAAATTAAGCGAAAAAGAATATCAATTAAAAGAACAAGGCTTAAAAGAGTCTTATGAAAATAAGTTAAAAGGAAAAGACGAAGAAATTGAACTATACAAAGATATGAAATTAAAAATGTCAACTAAAATGGTGGGAGAATCTTTAGAACAACATTGCAATATTGAGTATAATAAATATCTAAGACCTGCATTACCTAGAGCATATTTTGAAAAAGATAATGACGCTAAAACCGGTTCAAAAGGTGATTTCATTTTTAGAGATTATTCAGAAGATAATATTGAATATATTTCAATAATGTTTGAAATGAAAAATGAAAATGATGAAACTGCAACAAAACATAAAAATGAAGATTTCTTTAAGGAACTAGACAAAGACAGAAGAGAAAAGAAATGTGAATATGCAGTACTAGTATCTTTATTAGAAAAAGACAATGAAATCTATAATGAAGGAATTGTAGATGTATCTCATAAATATGAGAAAATGTATGTTATAAGACCACAATCTTTTGTTACAATAATCAATATTTTAAGAGGTGCAGCATTAAAAACATTAGAAAGCAAAAGACAATTAATAGAAGTACAAAATCAAAATATTGATATTTCTAATTTTGAAGAAAATATGAACAATTTTAAAGAAGCATTTGGAAAGAACTATAGAATAGCAAGTGAAAGATTTAATACAGCAATTGAAGAAATAGATAAATCTATAGACCATTTACAAAAAATTAAAAATAATTTATTATCAAGTGAAAATAATTTAAGATTAGCAAATAATAAAACTGAAGAATTATCTATAAAAATATTAACTGCAAACGCTCCATCATTAGCAGCTAAATTTGAAGAGATGGGAGCAGAAGTAAAAAAGACTAAAAAGAAAAAATAATAAATATGGTGCACTGTTATGTATCCTACAAATTAAATTATAGGAGTATATAACAGTGTAATTCTTTTTCCATTTATTTTTATAAAGTTTTCTTCCTTTAAGTTTTTTAGCTCTCTAAACATTGCAGATCTATTTATAGCAAGATAATCAGCAAGTTCCTTAAAATTAAATTCTAAATAAATATTTTTGTAACGATTTTTTCTATATTCATTTTCAAAAAAAGCTAAAAGTTTATCTCTAATACTTTTTTGAGTGAGAACCTTTATTCTATCATTTATGTCACCTAATTTTGCATTATATATTTTAAATAAATTTAAAATAAAAGTGTTGTAATAAGTAGAATCTAAATTTTTTATGTTAATTAATTTGTCGTAATCAATGACTAAAACAGTGCAATCCTCTAAAGCTTTGATTTGACACTCAATTCCATCAATGTTAGAAATATTAGTTCCAAAAACGCTATTTTCATAAAGTTCCTCAATTAAAATTTCCTCACCAAGATAATTGATATTAAGAATCTCGGCAGAACCTTCTAACAAAATGCATACAATATCATTGCTTTTTAAAGTTGGTATTAGTTCTTCATTTTTAGAAAATTTATAAATATGACTTTCTAATTTAGTTAATAATCTGGTCTTTTGTAAGCTAGACAAGCCTTCGAATGGATTAATCATTTTACACCTCAAAAAAATTTTATCATATTTTATTAAAAGTTGCAAATGCACCTTTTTTATTTATTAATTTATTGTTAGAATTTTTCTAGCGAAGAAAAAATATCCTAAAAATCTTTGCAAAAAAATATACAAATTATATGAATTAACTAAGGAGGGAAGAAATGAAAATAGTTAAGAGGGATGGACATTTTGTTGATTATGATCCAAACAAAATAGTAGTAGCAATCGGAAAAGCAAATTTAGAAGTAAAAGAAGATGAAAGGGCATCAGATAAACAAATAAAAGAAATTATAAAATATATTGAAAGCTTAAATAAGAAAAGAATTTTAGTTGAAGATATACAAGACATAATTGAACAAAAGCTAATGGAATTTGATAAATATCAATTAGCAAAGAAATATATTACATATCGTTATACTAGAGACTTAGTTAGAAAAGCAAATACAACAGACCAAACAATTAAAGAATTAATTGAAGGGGAAAATGAATATTGGAATAATGAAAATTCTAATAAAAATGCAAAAGTTGTTACAACTCAAAGAGATTATTTAGCAGGAATAACAAGTACTGATATTACTAGAAGATTCTTACTTCCACCAGATATAGTTAAGGCACATGATGAAGGAATAATACATTTCCATGATGCAGATTATTTTGCTCAAAATGCTTTACATAACTGTGAATTGATTAATCTAGATGATATGTTACAAAATGGAACAATAATAAATGGTGTTATGATAGAAAAGCCACATAGATTTATAACAGCAGCAACAATTGCAACACAAATTATTTTAGCAGTTACATCATCAAGCTATGGTGGGGCAACAGTTTCACTTACACATTTAGCTCCATTTGTAAGAAGTAGTTATGAAAGATATTATAAAAAATATGAAGCAAGAAAATTAAATAAAAATGATTGCGATAAATATGCCTGGGAAGATACTAGAAAAGAAGTATCAGATGGAGTTCAAACATTTAATTATCAAGTAAATTCAATGACAAATACAAATGGTCAAGCACCATTTTTAAGTGTATTTATGTATATGAATGAAACAGATGAATACAAAAAAGAATTAGCAATGATAATTGAAGAATTTTTAAAACAAAGAATTTTAGGATTTAAAAATAGAAAAGGTGTATATATAACACCAGCATTTCCAAAACTTTTATATGTTTTAGAAGAAGATAATATAAAAGAAGATGGAAAATATTATTACTTAACAAAACTTGCAGCAGAATGTACAGCTAAGAGAATGGTTCCTGATTACATTTCAGAAAAGGTTATGTTAGAACTTAAGAAAAATGAAAATGGAGATGGAGAATGTTATCCTTGCATGGGATGTAGAAGTTTCTTAACACCAGATAGAACAATGCATTTAGGAAATATAGCAAAAGCTAAAAACTATGTAAAAGGAAAAGGAAAATATTATGGTAGATTTAATCAAGGTGTTGTAACTATTAATTTACCAGATGTAGCTCTTTCTTCAGAAAAAGATATGGATAAATTCTGGGAAATATTTGATGAAAGACTTGAGCTATGCCATAGAGCATTACAAGTAAGACATAAAAGATTAAGTAGTGCCTTAAGTGATGTAGCACCTATATTATGGCAAGATGGAGCATTGGCAAGATTAGAGCCAGGAGAAACTATACATGAATTATTACATCATGGATATTCTACAATTTCTCTCGGATATGCTGGATTATATGAATGTGTTAAATACATGACAGGACATTCACATACAGATAATGGAGAAGGCAAAGAATTTGGACTAAAAGTTATGCAAAAATTAAATGATGCATGCAAAAAGTGGAAAGAGGAAGAAGATATTGATTATTCAGTATATGGAACACCAATTGAATCAACAACATATAAATTTGCAAAATGCTTAAAAGAAAGATTTGGAACAGTTGAAGGAATCACTGATAGAGGATATATAACTAACTCATATCATGTTCCAGTATTTGAAGAAATAGATGCTTTCACAAAATTAAAATTAGAAAGTGAATTCCAGAGATTAAGTCCAGGAGGAGCAATTTCTTATGTTGAAACTCCAAACTTACAAAATAACCTTGATGCAGTTATGCAAGTTATTGAATTCATATATGATAACATAATGTATGCAGAATTAAATACAAAATCAGATTATTGCCAAAAATGTGGATTTACTGGAGAAATATTAATAGATGATAATCTAGAATGGTATTGCCCAGAATGTGGTAATAGAGATCACAATACATTAAATGTAGCAAGAAGAACATGTGGATACATTGGTACAAACTTCTGGAATAAAGGAAGAACACAAGAAATTAAAGAAAGAGTATTACATATAGATAATAAGGAAGCTGATAAAAAATGAGATATAATGTAATTAGAAAAATGGATATATCAAATGGACCTGGAGTAAGAGTTTCAGTGTTTATGCAAGGATGCGAATTCCATTGTAAAAATTGTTTCAATCAAGAAACTTGGGATTTTGAAGGTGGAAAAAAGATTACCCAAGATACAATTGATGAAGTTATGAACTTGTCTAGCAAAGATTATATAAAAGGCCTTTCAATTTTAGGTGGAGAACCAATGCATCCTAAAAATATAGAAGCGACAACTAAACTTGCAAAAGAATTTAAAGAAAAATATCCAAATAAAACTGTATGGGTATGGACAGGTTATAAATTTGATGAAGATTTAAAAAACAAGGAAGCACTAAAATATATAGATGTATTAGTTGATGGAAGATATGTTGAAGAATTGCACGATCCAACTTTAAAGTGGAAAGGTTCATCAAATCAAAGAGTTATAGATGTTCAGAAAACATTAAAAAATAAAGAAATTGTTTTAGTTGATTAAAAAAATAAAGAATATCGGATACTTTTATAAAAAGCTTTCTGATATTCTTATTTTTATGCCCAAAACTTTATTTTGAAATTTTGATATTGATAAGTAAAATTTTTTAATATATAATAATTTTATAATTCAAGAAAGGTTATAAAAAATGAGTAGTAAACATAGTAAAGAAGTAAAACATAAATGGATTTATTGCATAATAATTATTTTACTTGCGATAGGAACATCAATATTATTTTTGTACATAAATAATAAGCAAACCATTGCTGATGGTGGCAATAATTCAGAGGAAAATATTAGTCAAAATACTATACCAGAAATAGTTGAAAAAGATTTATTTGAAGAATATTATGATCAAGCTGAAAAAATATTACAAAATATGACTTTAGAAGAAAAAGTTGGTCAGATGTTTATGGTAAGATTTCCGACAAGCAATGTAATTGAAGAAATAAAAAATTACAATCCAGGCGGATATATTTTATTTGGTAAAGATTTTAAAAATGAAACAAAAGAATCAATTCAGAAAAAATTACAAGATTGCCAAGATTCTAGTAAAATAAAATTGGTATTAGGTGTTGATGAAGAAGGTGGAACAGTAGTAAGAGTAAGTGCTTATAAAGCATTTCGCCAAAGTAAATTTTTATCGCCTCAGCAATTATGGAACAATGGAGGTATGCAAGCAATTTTAGATGATTCAACAGAAAAGTCTAATTTATTAAAAAGCCTTGGATTAAATATGAATTTTGCACCAGTATCTGATGTTTCTACAACATCTACGTCTTTTATATATAAAAGAGCTTATGGAAAAGGCGCAGATGAAACTGCTTCATATGTGGCTCAATTAATAAGGCAGATGAATAATGATGGTATGGTTTCTGTAATGAAACATTTTCCGGGATATGGGGATAATGCAGATACTCATACAGGAATAGCAATTGATGAAAGAGAATATGATACTTACGAAACCTCGGACTTTTTACCATTTATAAGTGGAATAGAAGAAGGTGGACCTTGCATATTAGTTAGCCATATTATAGTAAAATCAATGGATCCAGATAGACCGGCATCTTTATCGGAAAATGTACATAATATTTTAAGAGATGATTTAGATTTTTCTGGCATAATAATAACAGATGATTTAGCAATGGATGCAGTGAAGGAATACGTTGAAAATGGAGAAGTTGCAGTTCAAGCAGTATTAGCTGGCAATGATATAATTATTTCATCAGATTTTGAAAAACAAAAACAAGAAGTATTAAATGCAGTAAATGATGGAAGAATTTCAGAAACACAAATAAATACAGCAGTTAAAAGAATATTGGCGTGGAAATATAAGTATAACATTATATCAGATGAAACTAATTCAAATGAAACTAATATAGAATAAAAAATTTTTAGACAAATAAATAAGAATAAAATAAAAAGTACAGCATATATTTTTAATAATATATGTTGTATTTTTTATGGAAATTTAATTATCTTTTTTATAAAAATAATACACAAGTAAAATATATAAAAGTATATATTTTTGAAAATTATTGAAAGGAATAATATGATAAAAAATTTACAAACGATTTTAAGAGTAATACCTAGAAATATTGCAAATACATTAGATAGTGACAATCTTGAAGAAATAAGGATAAGAGTAAACAGAAATATGATTTTAAAGTATAGAGATAGAGAAGAAATATTAGAGTATGTTCCTACACAGCGAGATATATTATCAATGTTTCAAGTATTTTGTGACAATTCAATTTATTCATACCAAAATCAGATATGTAATGGTTTTATAACTTTAATGGGTGGACATAGAGTAGGTATTACGGGAAATATAGCAATGAAGGATGGAGCTGTAAACAACATAAATTATATTTCATCATTAAACATTAGAATTGCAAAAGAAATATTAGGGGCAAGTGATGAAATTTTAACAGAGATTTTAGAAAACGGAAATATAAATAATACTTTAATAGTATCTCCACCAGGTTGTGGGAAAACTACAATATTAAGAGATTTAATTAGAAATATAAGTAATTTGGGGTATACAGTTTCGTTAATAGATGAAAGAGGAGAAATAGCAGCAATGTACAGAGGGATTCCGCAAAATGATGTAGGACTTAGAACAGACGTATTTGACAATGTAACAAAATCACTTGGCATGACAATGGCGATAAGAACCATGGCACCACAAATTATTGCAACAGATGAAATAGGGAGTAAAGATGATTTAGAAGCAATTAATTATGGGGTTTGTTCTGGAGTAAAAGGAATTTTTACAGCACATGGAAATAGTATAGAAGAATTAAAATTAAATACAAATTTAGGAAGATTGTATGAAGAAAAAATTTTTAACAAGATAATTTTTTTAGAAAAAAAGGGAATTATGAAAGATGTTTATACATTAGAGAATAATATGTATAAATTAGAAGATGAAAAGTTGGAATAAATTAGTTTAACATGAATATATTTAATATAAATGATAAGGACAAGTTTGTAGACAGATATTTACAAAAATGAGTAATATTTTTTTAAAGACTAGGTAGTTTAGAAAAGAGGAAAAAATGTTTTTTATAAAAATAATATTTTTAATTTTAATATTTGTAGCATCAACATTTCTAGGAATAAAAATATCAAAAAAATATTCTTCAAGATTACAAGAATTACAAGAGTTTCAAAATGCTCTTAACATATTTGAAGAGAAAATAAAATTTACATATGAGCCAATTCCAGATGTATTTAAGGAGATATCAGAAGTAAGCAAAAATAATGTAGGACAAGTTTTTGAAAACGCTTCAATAAATATGAAATTGATGTCGGCTGGAGAAGCGTGGGAAAAAGCGATAGATGAGAGCAATACAAAACTCACGAAAGATGATAAAGATATTTTAAAAGGCTTAGCAAAAATGCTAGGAAGAACAGACCTAGATGGACAGGTTTCAGAAATAAGATTAACAAAGAAATTTTTAGAAACAAAGATTAAAGAAGCAGAAATTGAAAAAAGTAAAAATGAAAAATTATATAAAACTTTAGGTGCAACTGTAGGACTAGCAATAGTTATAATTTTAGTTTAAATAAAAATAATTTGGAGATGAACATGGAGATTAATCTATTATTTAAAATAGCTGCGATAGGAATTTTAGTTGCAGTTTTATATCAAGTTTTAGTAAGAGCAGGGCGTGAAGATCAAGCAATGATGACTACTTTAGCAGGCCTTATTATAGTTTTATCGATGGTAATTAAAGAAGTAAGCGGGTTATTTGATACGGTAAGGACAATGTTTAATTTGTAATGTGTAAATAAATTTGCAATTTATAGTGTGCAATTAGTAAATTATGATTTTTAATTTGCAGTGTGCAATTAGTAACTTATGATTTTTAATTTGTAATGTGCAATTAGTAAATTATGATTTGCAATATGATTTAATACCTTTAAAGAAGGAAAGTAAATAAAATATGGATATTGTTAAGATAATAGGAGTACGGATTTATTGCAGTAATAATAATTATTATTATAAAACAATATAGGCCAGAGTTTGCAATATATGCATCAATACTTGCAGGAGTAATAATTATATTAATGCTTACAGATTCAATATCTGAAATTATTACATTAATACAAGATATATCAAGTAAAACAAGTATAAATAGTAGCTTTTTAAAAATATTAATAAAAATAACAGGAATAGCAATATTAACCGAATTTGCAGTTAGTATATGCAAAGATTCAGGAGAATCTGCAATAGCAAGTAAAGTAGATATTGGTGGAAAAGTTATAATAATTACAATGTCAATTCCTATAATTAAATCATTATTAGAAACAGTATTAAAAATATTGCCGTAAAAATTAAGGTATAAATAATTTATCATAAAAATTGGAATATAAATTAAATACATAAAAATGAAATTTAAATAAATTTATCAAACAAAATGAAATATAGAATTTTTATTCATAAAATAAAACAACAAAAAATTTTATTCAAATAATGGAGAACAAATGAAAAATAAAATCTTTATAATTTTATTGATAATTACAGTGTATTTTCTTCCGAGCATGAGTTTTGCAGAGGATAGTAGTAGTGAGGCTCTAGATGCACAAAAGGAATCGTTAGGAATAAATAGCTTTTTAAATAAGGCAGAAGAATATACTGATGATATTGATATATCAGAGATTTATAAATCAAGTATATCAGGCAATTTAGATAATAATAAAATTTTAAAGTATATATTAAAAATTTTAGGTAGTGATGTAAAAGACGCAATTTCAATGATATCTGGAATTATAATTGTAATAATTGTTCATAGTATTTTAAAATCAATTAGTGAAAATTTAGGAAATGAATCAGTAGCAAAAATAGCATATTATATTCAATATATTTTAATCGTAACACTTGTAATGAGTAATTTTTCAAATATTATATCTAGCATAAGAACATCAATATCAGACTTAACAGCATTTTCAAACGTATTAATTCCACTGCTTACTACTCTTATGATAGCAACAGGAAATGCAGTAACATCACACATGACTGAACCAATATTACTTTTAGTAATTACTTTTATATCAAATTTTATAACAAATGTATTAATACCGATAGTCCTAGTATCTACTGCATTAGGAATAGTGTCAAAAATATCTGATCAAGCACAAGTAGAAAAACTTTCGAAGTTTTTAAGAAAAGGTTCAGTATGGGTATTAACTACAATACTAACATTATTTTTTAGTTTAGCAACATTAGAAGGTGGTATAACAAGCGGATTAGATGGAATGACATTAAAGGCAGGAAAGTCAATTGTATCAAATGCGATACCAGTAGTTGGAGGAATATTAGGAGATGCGATAGATACAGTTTTAGGATATAGCAATATTATAAAAAATGCAGTAGGGGTAGTAGGAATATTTGTAATAGTATGTATTTGCTTAAAACCGATATTAAAACTTACAGCTTTAACAGTAGTTTACTATCTGGGAGCAGCACTATGCGAGCCAATTGCAGACAAGAAGATAGTACAGTTAATTGAACAAATGGGAGGGACTTTCAAAGTGTTTTTGGCAATAATGTTTACAATTACAGCAATGCTAATTGTGGGAATTGCAATAGTTATGAAAATATCAAATAGTGGATTGATGTACCAGTAATTGCTACATATTATTAAATATAATTCAAAATATTATAATTTTTTTGTGGCTTGTTGTCGCTAGAAAGTAGCAAGCTACTTTCGCTCCATTCGCGCTTCGCTTGGTCGCTACGCGCCACTACAAGAATTATAATATTTTGAATTAATATAAATTATAAATATATAAGGATAGTAAAATGAAGGGATTTAATTCTTGGGCACAAGGCATAATAATAGCAATAATTGCTACATCTATATTACAGATGATTCTTCCTGATAATAAAAATAAAAAATATATAAATGTTGTAGTTGGTATATATATTTTATTTTGTATTATAAGCCCGGTAATTGGAAAAGATTTTAATTTAGAAAATATTGATGTAGATGAATACATAATGTTTGAAAATTCAACTAAGAAAGAAGATGCAGATATTTATAATGCAAGTGTAGGAGAAACATTTAAAAATAAAATTATTTATAATATAAAATCACAGCTAAAATCAAAAGGATATGAAGCAAAAAGCATCAATGTAAGTATAGATGATAAATATAGCATTACAAAGATATTAATTTCAGATGTATATGAGATTAAAGAAAAAAGTAAATCAGATGACACAGATAGTGATAAAAAAGTGGATATTTATATAAATAAAATAGAAACCAATATTAATACAGTTGATATAAATATTGAAGATAAGCCGGTTAAACGGAATGTCTACAAGTGATAAAGAAAGTATAATAAAAAATTTAAGTGAAAGTTATCAAATAGATGAAAATAATATAATAATTGAATGACATAAAAAATTAAAACACACAGCATAACAGAAAGGAATATTATTTATTATGAATAAAGAAAAACTAAAGAGTATGTTTAAAGGAAAAAAGAAAACAGAAAATATAGTAGTTTTAATTGTTATTTTAATAGTAACGGTTGTTGCAATTAATTATATATGGAATGATGACAAAAAAAATACAGATAGTACTTTAGATAAAAAGGATAAAGATGAATATGATAGCGTAGTGCAAGTATCTAGTAATAATGAAGAAGATGATCTTGAAAGAAAATTAGAGAGAATATTAAATCAAATTTCTGGAGTTGGAAAGGTAAGAGTGATGATAACCTATTCAGAAAGTTCATCAGTAACTCCTATTTATAATGAAGACACAAGTGTAAGTAATGTTAATGAGACTGACAGTAGTGGAGGAATAAGAAGTACTGTGGAAACAGATTCTCAAAAAGAAATTATTTTTAAGGAAAATTCGGATGGAAGTAAGGAGCCTGTAACGCAGAAAGTAATAAGTCCAAAGATAGAAGGAGCTGTTGTAGTGGCAAGTGGTGCAGATGACACCACAATAAAAGCTAATATTATTCAAGCAGTAGAAGCTGCAACAGGTCTTGCAACACATAAAATTCAAGTTTTCAAAATGGAGGATAATGCAAATTGAAAATAACATTTATAAAAACAGGAAAAAGGGTTAAACCTAAAGAAAATATTTTTAATACATATTTAAAAAAGCAAAATAGTAAAAAGGAAAGTATAAAAAAAATAGATAATAAAGCAAAAAATGAAACATCTAAAATAAAAAAAGATTTTGTTAATATAAATAACAAAAAAAATGGTAAGAAAACTGAAAATTCAAAAAAAGCAAATAACCTTACAATTAGTGAAGTTTTTAAAACAGTATTTAAGAAAAATCAGATAGTAATTTTAACATTAGCTTTAATGTTGGTTACAGCTGGATATATGAACTATAATAATAAGTCAGGCGAGGCAAATATATCAATAGCAGAACTAGGAGATGCAAAATTAGTTAGTACTAATTTAAGTGAGAATATTCTTGATGAATCAGAAGAAGATGAAAATGTGGAAAATGATAATAATATTGCAGAAAGAGAAAACAATGAGAACATAATGAATAATCAAAATAGTGCTATTGAAACGAATGTAGAACTAAATAATAATGTTCAAACAAATGATATTATAGAAGATAGAGGAAATGATGAAAATAATGATGTAAAAAATACAAGTACACAAATACAAGATACTAATAATTATTTTGCTCAAACAAGATTAGAAAGAGAAACAATGTATTCACAGATGCTTGAAACATATCAAAAAATAATAGAAAATGATAAAATTCCAGCTGACCAAAAAGCGATTGCTACTAATGAAATAAAAAACATAAATAATAGAAAAAATGCAATATCTATAATAGAAAATTTAATAAAAACTAAAGGTTTTAAAGATGTTGTGTTGCTAATAAATGATAATAATATAAATGTAGTAGTAAAACAAGATAAAAATTTGTCAGAGGAACAAGTGGCTCAAATAACAAACATTGTTGCAAGGGAGTTGAATGCTGAAATTGAAGATATACATATTTCAGTAAATAAAAATATGTAATTAATAAAATATTTAAGCCTGCTAAAAATTAAAATTTATCTAAAATATTATTAATTAAGTGAGAAAGCTCATCTTCATTATAAATTGATTTTTTACTTGCTTCAAGAAGAACATTGGCGTCTATATTTTGGTAATCAAGAGAATAACCATTTTTTAAGGCAAGTTGTCTTAAAAATTCTCTTGTTGTTCTTCCATTTCCTTCTCTGAAAGGATGAAGAACATTGAGTTCAGCCCAGTAGTAAGCAAGCTTTTTAGAAAGATTAGACTTATCTAATCCTTCTAAAAAAGCATCTTTTTTTAAATTATCAAATAGTTTATTAATTTCAGGTTCAATGTATTCAAACTCAGCAAAACTAAAGTTATCTTTTGCAATATTTTCAGCTCTAAATTCTCCAGCAAAAGGATAAATATCTTCAAATAAAAATTTATGAATACTAACAAAATGATTTACATCAAAATTCCCAGTAATTCCTTTCTTGTGAAGAGCAAGGAGCTTTATAGCTACAATTTGCTTTTCATAATTTGAAAGAATAACTGGGTCTTTTATATCTAATTTATTTATTAAAATATTTGAGTTTTCATAGCAATATATTGAATTTCTTGCTTCGTACATAAAATTTTCTTATATAATGTATACATTATATTCCTTTCGTTAATTTTCTTTTGCACAACAAATAATTAGAAAGTCATTTTCTTAAAGCTAGAGATAGCGTCTTGTTTGATGTTTGTTATTGCTTCTTCCATTGTAATCTTGTTATTAGCAAAATCATTTAAAACATTAATATCTTTTGCAGTTAAGAATTGATTTTCCATTTCCATAGAAGTTTTTATATTATTAATCATTAATTCATTATTGTTTATAGGTGTTTTCATTGTATTAAATCCTTTCTAAAAATAAGTAATATTTAAAAGAACCATACATCTCTATTATACCATAAAATGTAAGAAAAGTCTAGTTTTTTAAATAAAAAAGACAATGTGTATTTAATACTACAGCACATTATAAATTATAAATGGCAAAATAGTTGACAACTGTATAAAAAATATAGTATAATAAATAACTGTAAACCGCCTAAGTCGGGTAACTAAATTCTTAAAATATTTTAAGATACCTTGCATTTATGCTTAGCGAGTATGAGATAAAGGAGGTGCACAAATAGTGTACGCAGTAATTGAAAGTTGTGGAAGACAATACAAAGTATCAGAAGGAGACGTAGTATTTTTTGAAAAATTAGATGCTGAAGAAGGAAAAAAAGTTACATTTGATAATGTTGTTTTAGTATCTGATGATAAAAATGTAAAAGTAGGAACTCCTTATGTAAAAGGTTGCAAAGTAGAAGGTACAGTTGTTTCTAACGGAAAAGGAAAGAAAATTGTAGTGTACAAATACAAAGCAAAGAAAAATGAAAGAAGAACACAAGGTCATAGACAACCATATACAAAGGTTGAAATAAAATCAATAAAAACAGCTGAGTAATTAAATCTGTTTTGGTTAAAAATGAATAAATAAAGAAATTTATATAAAAATAAGTTAAAGGTAGGTGAAATTAGAAATGGCACATCATAAAGGTCAAGGTAGTACCAATAATGGTAGAGATAGTGAGTCAAAGAGACTTGGTATAAAAAGAGCTGATGGACAATTAGTTCAAGCAGGAAATATACTTTATAGACAAAGAGGAACAAAAATGCATCCTGGCACTAATGTAGGAATAGGAAGCGATGATACGCTATATGCAAAAGTTACAGGAATAATGAAAGTTGAAAGACTTGGTAGAGACAAAAAGAAAATTAGTGTATATCCTGAAGAAGTAAAAAAAGCAGTTAAAACTGAAAAGAAAGAAACTACAAAAAAAGTTGCTGAGAAAAAAGTTACAAAAAAGGAATCAGCAATTGCTTAATTTAAAATAATAAAAAAAGATTTTTGGTAAAATAATTACACAAAAGTCTTTTTTTTTATTTTAGATAGCTAATTTTTTATTTGAAACTCTAGTTTCGAGTTCTTCATTAGGAAGCATATAGTCAACAAGACCATAAACTAGGGCGCCTAAAAATATAGAAAGAGGAGAAAGCAAATATCCAATTACAAAATATTGAACTAGAAATAAAGCAATGCCAGCTAAAACGAATCCGATAATTAATTTTATAAAAGGATGAAAATATAGTTTTGTAAAATTGTCAATAAAAAAATCAACAACTGTTAAAATTGCAATAGATATGGCTAAAATCCATACACTTGAAAAAGTAAATCCAGGCGTAAAAAAGGCAGTAACTCCTAAAACAAGAATACTTGTAATTAACCTTCCAATAAATTGAATCGATCTGTTTATTTTCATATTAAAATTTATTCCTTTCAACAATTTTAAATAATATAGACAATTAAAGTATGTAATATTTTTCAATTGCAAATAAATTAATATAATTATTACCAATATTTATAAATATATACATTTTATAAACTTATTAATTTTAAATAAAAGTTATAAAAAAAGACAAATTGGAGACACTAACTAAAAATAAATGATATAAATAGGAGATTTTATGTTAATTACATTTGTAAGATCAATAATTTTATATATAGTTGTTTTAATTGTAATGAGAATTATGGGAAAGAGAGAAATAGCGCAACTTCAACCATTTGAATTTGTAATTTCGATAATGATAGCAGATTTAGCTTCAATTCCAATGTCAGAAATAGGCATACCAATATTTAATGGAATTGTTCCAATATTAGGTTTGCTTACAGCACATTTAATAATTGCTTTTTTAAATTTAAAATCTATGAGATTTAGAAGTTTAACTTGCAGTAAACCAACCATAATAATATTTAGAGGAAGAATAGATGAAAAAGCATTGATAAAAGAAAGAATGAATTTAAATGAATTGCAAGAGAGATTAAGAGTAAATAATGTATTTAGCATTGCTGATGTAGAGTATGCTATTTTAGAGACAAATGGAAATTTATCTATATTATTAAAACCAGAAAAAAGAGGAACTATACCAGAAGATTTCAATATAACTCCAGAATATGAGGGATTGCCTTATGATTTAATTATAGATGGAAAAATAATGTATGATAATCTAAAAAAATTAGGCAAAGATGAAAAATGGTTAGAAAAACAGATTAAAAAATTTAAAGTTAAAGCAGAAAATTGTTTGATAGCTACAATTGATGGAAAGGGAAATTTCTTTTGTCAAGAGAAAGAAAAGATAAATTAAGAAGGTTATAGGTGAATCCATTATAAAAACCTAAATAAATTATAAGGATAGAAATAAAATATGAAAAAAGAGCTTATAATTACTGTAATTATAGTGATAACTATATTTGTTGCTAGCTTTTTTGCACAGAATTATATAAATATATCAATTTCAGACATGAATAATAACTTAGAAAATTTAAAAAACAGTGTAATAAATGAATCAAAGGATAGTAATGAATTATCAGATCAAATAGATGAAATTTATAATAAATGGGAAGATAGGTATAAGATATTAACTTGTTATGTAGAACATTCTGAGTTAGAAAAGGTTAATACGGAATTAAAGTTAATTAAAGGATTTATAGAGGTAGAAGAAGAAAAGCAGAGTGTGTCCGAGATAGAAAATTGCTTATATCTTTTAAAACATTTAAAAGATAAACAAGTGTTAAATTTAAAAAATATTTTTTAAAAATAAATAAGTTATATTTCATGGAAATAGCTATATGTAAGTATTTTTAAAAAATAGTTTGCCGAACATATTTTTTTAAAACTTTTGTTTGACAAACTGTTTTTTTTATGTTATATTAATTATGATGTTTTAATAAATTAGTCAAAGGAGAAGAAAATGAATAAATCTAAAAGAGATGAAAATGGTTTAAATAAAAGAGAAAGAGCAATATTAAAGTATATTGAAAAGGAAATATTACTTAAAGGTTATGCACCATCTGTTAGAGAAATATGTAAAGTAGTTGGGTTAAGTTCAACTGCAACAGTACAAGGATATTTAACAACATTAGAAGATAGAGGATTTATAAAAAAGGAAAGTAAAAAAGGCAGAACTTTAAGACTACTTAAAAATTCAAAAGGTGATGATGTAATTACCGATAGAGATGGAGTTTCTAGCACAAAACAATTTTATTCTAATAAAGAGATGGTTAATGTGCCTGTAGTTGGTAAGATTACGGCAGGTCAACCAATTTTAGCAGTAGAAAATATAACAGATACATTTCCTATTCCATTGGATTTCGTTGGAAATTCAGAATGTTTTATGCTTACAGTAAGAGGCGAAAGCATGATTGAAGCAGGAATAATGGATGGAGATTACATATTAGTAAAAAAACAAAATACAGCGGAAAATGGTACAATTGTTGTAGCTCTTATTGATGATGAAGCTACTGTAAAAACTTTTTATAAAGAAAAGGATCATATTAGATTACAACCAGAAAATAGTACAATGGATCCAATAATTGTTCCAGATTGTAAAATTTTAGGAAAAGTTGGTGGCGTATTTAGGAAGCTTTAAAATTATTAAATATTTTAAAAAAGCTAAAGAAGATAATAAAGAATCGAAAGAAGAATTTTAATAAAGATTTATTAATAATCAAAGCAATTGGAGATTTTAAATTATGAAAAGAATGAAGACTTTTTTTAAATATTTTTTAATACTTTTAATATTTTATTTTGTATCAAATGGAATAACATATCTATTATTAAAGTCTAACTATATTGCAAGAGACTATGAAGTAGATATTGATGAGCCACAGGTAACAATTAGTGAAATGAAATCAACAGTATTAAATGGTTATACAAAAGGAAAAATAAAAAATACAACTAATGATGTAATTACAGGTAAAGCTTTAAAGTTAGATTATTATAGCAAAAATGGAGTGCTAGTTGGCACGAAGTATTGTGATGTCAATAATCTTCTTGTAGGAGAATCAAAGAGTTTTGAATCTAGATTTAATTTTGATAATGTAGATAGCGTAAAAGTTTCATTAGTTGATGTGCTTGAATCAATGAATGGAGAAGAATGGGACTTTACTTTAGACGATTGGTCTAAAGATAAAGTTAATTGGTTTATTTTGTTAGGAGCATTAATTGTAGTATTTGGTTAAAAAGTAATTACCTTAATATTATATCATACATGTTTTTGAATTCATATCCATTAGATCTACAGTATGATATAATATCTGGTAAAACTTCATAAGTCAAAATTTTATCAGCAGCATCATGCATTAATAAAACTACACTTGATTGACCATTAAGTGTATCATAAAATCTTTGAAGGAGAGCTTCTTTTGTTTTTATTCCTTCAGCGTCACCAGTCAATGCATTCCAATCAACACTTGCAATTCCTTGTTCTCTTAATTTCTGCTTTGCACCTTTTTTTAAGGTATCATAAGGACCACCAATAGAGCCACCTGGAAATCTAAATACTAATGAATTGTAATTAGGATTTCCTATAGCATTTTTTATTAAATCATTTGTTTTATTGTATTCATTTAGAACAGTATCAGTACTTGTATAAATTGAACTATATTTATGAGAATATCCATGATTAGCTATAAAATGTCCTTCATCATATTCTCTTTTTATTAAATCTGGATTTAATTCTACTCTAGATCCTAGAACAAAAAATGTAGCCTTGATATTTTCTGCTTTTAATAAATCTAATATAAAAGGTGTAACTTGAGTTGTAGGACCATCATCAAAAGTTAAAAATATTCTTTTAGGATCACTTTTCTTATAAATACTATCAAATCTTGATAATTCATCAGAATTAAGAGAACTAAAATTATAATCATTATTTGATTCAATATCAACAATTAGTGAATTTTGGATATTGTATTTTTCATTATTTTCAGAATTATTATTTTTAAGACTTGTATTTAGATTATCTTTAGATTTTGAAATTGAATTATATGATATATTTCTTACTATTATAAAAGCTAAAAAAGAAATAAAGGCAAGAAAAAAAACAGCAGTAATTATTACTCGCTTTATATTTAACTTTTTTGTTTCTATTTTTATTAAATAATTCATATTAACATCCTTTTATAGCTTATTTATTTAAATTATAGTAAGAATTAAAATACTATTTTTATTTTTTATGGCAAAATCTATATTTTCAATACTTAGATTACATCATTTTTTTTTAATTTTCAAGATATATACAATTTTTTTTAATTATTTATTACATTAAATTATAAAACAGTAATTTTAATATTAACATATATGGTATTATTATAAGTTAGATATATATAAAAAAGCTAAAAAGCAAAATTATGTAAATTGACATAAAATCTTATATATGGTATAATATAGAAGGAGAACTTGTATTCTTTTGTCTTGGTAATTAAGGCAAAACAACAAAAAAAGGAGGTTAATATTATGAAACGGAGGAGTATTGTAGCAATTATCATTACACTATTGTTTGCAATTGCCACGAATTTTATGGTAATTGAAGCAGTGGCCCAAACGGAGGTAAAAAGGATTTACATTCAAGTAAGTCAGAACAATGCGGGGGAAATAATAAGTGTAAAGGCAATAGGCACACATGCTAATGAGTATGATGTAGCATATACCACAGATTATTCTGAAATAGGTGAAAAGCCTGCACTTACAGTAACTGCAACTGCAAAGGATGGATATGTGTTTTATAATGACTTTGCAACTAAAAGCCAATTTAGTATTTCTGGCGGAAACTTTCTAAGTGGATACAGAGTTAATGTAAGCTCTGTAAAAGTTCAGATTGAAGGTTCCAAAAGAGTAAGAGGTAAACTTGATGCGCCAAAGGGATTGTCATGGGAAGATAATTATTTAGCAACGTGGAATGAGGTCATTGATGCAGACTACTATGTTGTTAATATAAATGGTAATAATGTTACTATTTATAATAATGAAGCGGATTTAAGACAATTCCTGAAAGAAAATAAAAACAATAAGTTCAGGGTAAAGGCGTGTTCAAATAATTCTTACTCACTAGATAGCGTTTGGTCTGAATACTCCGATGAACTGTATTATGAGAGAGATTATTGGGACGACAGCTATTATGATGACTATTGGTATGATGATGGTTGGTATGATGGCTGGTATAACGATAATTATTATCAACCTCAATATAACTATAATAGTAACAACTTACAAAATGGCTGGTCCAAAGTAGGAGATACTTGGTATTACTATGTAGGTGGTGCCAAGGTGACTGATGCTATCTATAACGTTGATGGAAGAAGCTATCTATTTGACAAAACAGGTAGAATGCTAACTGGATGGCAGTCCTATCGTGGAAGTACCTATTATTTTTATCCTCAAGGGAATACAATCGTTAAGGAAGGCGAAATGGCCAGAGGATGGGCACTTATCGAAGGAAAGTGGTATTTCTATGATAGAAATACTGGTAAGGAAGTTCACGACCGCATAGTTGAAGGATATTATGTCGGAAGTGGAGGCAACATGGTAACCAATCAGTGGATTGGGGATAAGTATGTTGATGAAAGTGGTAGGATTCTCAGTAACTGCTGGAAATTAATTAATTGGAGGGGCCAAACAAAATGGTTTTACTTTGAAAGTAATGGAGATTGCGTCAAAGGACGGATTTCGGTAATCAATGGACTGCCATATCCATTTGATGGGTACGGAGCATTAATCTATGGATGGTTTAATTATAACGGAAATTCATATTATGTTAAACCAGATGGGAATATTGCTCGAAACGAAAACATCAATGGGTATTGGGTAGATTCCTACGGAAGGTGGAAATGGTATTAAACTTCTAAAAAGAGTATCTAATTGGAAGCTCTAAAAAAGATTCTAGTGAGAAATCACTAGAATCTTTTTTTTAGTAATTTAGCTATTAGAATTTAAAAATGCATTTAACTCAGAAATCAACATATCTACATAAGCTTCTTCGCTTGGATATAATCTTGCAGCGCCAATTGATATGTTCTTGCATACATAATCTATTCTTTGAAGTAAGCAAGAACAAGGCAAACAATGATACACTTTAAGCGAATTACGAATTCCGGCTAAAATTTTTAGAATAGTATTGCTATTGTTTGTGTTGGCTTTTAAAGCAGAGACAGCAATCCGAAGGCTATCATTTCGCATTTTAATACATAGTTGCTTGCAATTACATTCCATGGTTTCTTCATGTTGATTAGTTTTACTCATAATGCCTCCAATAGATTTCATGCTCAATTACAATAATATATTGCAAAAGATAATGAAAGATGTACATTTTTTATAGTTCGCTGTACCTACGAATAATGGCATTATTATATCATAGATTTACATAAAAATCAATTATTAATTAAACTTTCTCTAACCTACATCATTTTAAATATAAATTTTTTATTTTGCTAGACTTTTATTTTTATTTGTGCTAATATATAATTATGTTTTTATTAAAAATGCAGGTGTGGTGGAATGGTAGACGCGATAGACTCAAAATCTATTATAGGAAACTATGTGTGGGTTCAAGTCCCACCACCTGCACCAACAAAGATACAGCACCTTTTCTTTTGAAAAGGTGCTGTTTAGCTTTTACCATGAGACAATTAAACCAATAAAACATGATTCATTACCGAGTTCGATGGCGTGAGTGATTATTACTTCAACTTTTTTCTTTTCCAAATAGCCTTTGTCAGCTAACATGTTGATTTTTCTCCGCGCTTCCCTTGCTGTAATCATAATAATTTCCTCCTATAATTTTCTCTATGAGATTTTATGAATAATATTATACATTACTTTACATAAAAAAGCAAGCTATTACTATATTTTGAAAAAATAAAACAAATAATATAAAAATCCTTGAATAAAAATGCCAAATAATATATAATCTAATCATAAAATAAAAAAGAAAGGAACAACTCATAATGCAAGAAATAGTATGCAAAGATGAGCTACAAACAAAATTATTTGCTATGAATTTAGCATCGATTTTAAAAAAAGGAGATGTTATAGTTTTATCAGGAAATCTAGGAGCAGGAAAAACTAAATTTGTAGAAGGAATACTAATGCATTATGGAATGTCAGAACAGATATCAAGTCCAACATTTACAATAGTAAATGAATATCATAATGATAAAATTGATATATACCATTTTGATCTTTATAGATTGCAAGATATATATGAATTTGAAAATATTGGCGGTGAAGAATATTTTGAAAAAGGTATATGTATCTTTGAGTGGGGCGAATTAATTGAAGATATATTGCCTAATGATTATATAAAAATTACATTTGAATATGGAGAAGAAGAAAACTGTAGAAAACTAGCTATAGAAACATTTGGAACAAAATACAATGAAATAAATTTTTCACAATATGTAAATTTATAGTTATTATATATAAACTTATTAATTATATGCAGAACATAATTATTTTTAAATTTAATAAATATTTATAAAAGGGGTGAATAGTATATGAAAATATTAGCTATTGACACATCAGGAAAAATATGTTCTGTTTCTGTTATGGAAAACAGAGAAATCTTGAAGACAAAATATAATAAGTCTGAAAGAGAACATTCGCAAACACTTATGCCAACAATAAAGGAAACACTAGATGAATTAAAATTGACTATTGATGATATTGACTTGCTTTCTTGCTCAAGAGGGCCAGGCTCATTTACTGGTATTAGAGTGGGAATGGCAACAATAAAAGCATTGTCAGATGCTAAAAATATACCAATTGCAGGAGTTGATACGTTAAAGGCATTAGCATATAGTGCGATAATAAAAAAAGGTAAAAAAGAATGCAAAATTCTATCTATGCTTGATGCAAAAAATGAGAATGTGTATTTTGCTGTTTTTAGAATACATAATGGAAATTTATCATTATATAAAAATGCTGATGTAGCAAATATATCAGATGTTGTAGAATACATTAATTTTAATACTCCTTTATATATTGTGGGAGATGCAGATCCGGAAAAATTAGATCCACTGTTTAAAGCAAAACTTTCTAAACAATATGCACAAGGAAGAGAAACAGCTGATTATGAATATATAGAAGATTTACCTATTTTATCTGAGTCAATAGCGCTATCTGCTCAAGATAAATATGATATAGGAGACTATGGAGATTCTAACACTCTTTTTCCACTATATTTGAGAAAGCCTCAAGCTCAAAAGAAAAAAGAAAAAGAAGATGACAAGCTTTACTTTTTGGAAATGACAAAATATGATTTAGAAAATATAAAAAATAAATATGATGAATTTCCTAATATATGGGATTATGAAACATTTGAAGAAGATTTTAAAAATTCTAATTATATTGTTGCAAAACAAAATAATGAAGTAGTCGGATTTATAGGAGTAAGGACAATCTTAGATGAGCTTGAAATAATGAATATTGTAACTAGAAAAGATAAACAGAATCAAGGAATTGCGTCAAACTTGTTAAGTTATTTACTTAGACATTATATTGGAAAAAATCTTGTTGAAAAGATTAATTTAGAAGTAAATGCGCATAATATTAGAGCAATAAGTTTATATAGAAAGTTTGGATTTAGAGAAGTAGGACTTAGAAAAAAATATTATAATAATCAGGAAGATGCCATTTCAATGACTTTATAAAAAATAAAATATAGATATTATAATGAAAAATAGTATATGAAAAAAAAGGCTATTTGAAAGGAAAAATAAAAATGAAAAGTACAAAAGAAGTAACATATAAGGATTTAAGATATAATTGTAATCCAGACATATTTGATTTTGAAACAACAGAAGACTTAAATTCAGTTTATAAAGGAATGGGACAACAAAGAGGAATTGATTCTTTAAAATTTGGACTTACAGTTGATACAAAAGGGTATAATGTATATTTGGAAGGTCCAACAGGTTCAGGAAAAACTACTTATACAAAAAATTATTTAACAAAGTTATCAAAAACTAAGAAAGCTCCACAAGATTGGTGCTATATATATAATTTTGAAAATCCAAATGAACCAGTTGCTGTAAGCCTTCCAGCAGGTGAAGGAAATAATTTTAAAGATATAATGGACAAATTTATTGATGAAATAAAGAAAGACATAAAAAATACATTCAAAAATAATGATTTTGAAAAAGAAAAAGCAGTTATAACTCAAAAATATCAAGAAAAAAGAACGTTATTATTAGATAATCTTAATAAAAGATCTGAAAAATATGGATTCCAAGTAAGATCGGCTGAAAATGGAATCTATATGATGCCAATGGTTGATGGAAAAGTTATAAATGAAGAAGAATTTGAACAACTAGATGACGAAGTAAAAAAAGATTATGAAGATAAATCAACAATAGTTCAAGAACAAATAATTCAAGTAATAGCAGAGATTAAGCAACTAGATGCAGAGTCAGAAAAGAAAGTATCTGAATGGCAGTCTAATATTGCAGTTCTTACAATAGAAGGACATATTTCTTATGTTAAATCTAATTTTAAAAGAAATAAGAAAATAACAAAATTTTTAGATGGTGTAAAGAAAGATATATTAAAAAATATTTCAAAATTTATAGAAGAAGATAAAAAAGGACCAGAAATTCAAAGCCCACAATTTCAAGAAGTAAAGCCTTGGAATAATTACAGAGTAAATGTTTTTGTAGATAATAGTAATAGCGAAGGCGCTCCTGTAATAATGGAATCAAACTATTCATTTAATAATTTGTTTGGTGGATTAGAGTATGAAAACCATTATGGAGTTTTAAGAACTGACTACACAATGATAAGGGCAGGACTTTTACAAAGAGCAAATGGAGGATATATAATATTTCAAGCAAATGATTTATTATCAAATCCAGCATGCTATGATTATTTAAAAAAAGTTTTAAGAAATAAAGAAATTGGAATAGATAATTCAATAGAACAAAGGTCATCAATGGTACTTGTTTCATTAAAACCTGAACCAATTCCATTAGATGTAAAAGTTATCTTAATAGGTAATGAAAATGTTTATCAAACATTGTTGTCAGTAGATGAAGAATTTAGAAAATTATTTAAAATAAAAGTTGAATTTGAAGATACAGTTCCATTAGATGAAACTAATTTAAAAGATTTTGCATCATTTGTTTTTACATTTTGCACATCAGAAGAACTACCACATTTGGATAAGGCAGCAGTAGCAAGGCTTGCAGAGTATTCTTCAAGACTTGCAGATAGCAAGCAAAAGCTTTCAACACAATTTGGTGAATTATCACAAGTTATAGTTGAAGCAGGAACTTGGGCAAAAATTGATAAAGCAAAAGTTGTTACAGATGAATATATTGAAAAAGCATTAAAAGAAAGAAAAAATCGTGTTAAAAAGTATGATGGAAGATATACAGAAATGATAAAAGACAGGGTACTTTTAATTGACACAAAAGGAAGTAAAGTAGGACAGATTAATGGATTAACTGTAATGTCAGTAGGAGATTATACTTTTGGAAAACCGGTTAGAATTACTGCAAATACTTACACTGGAAAAAGTGGAATTATAAATATAGAAAGAGAAGTTGAGCTTTCAGGTTCTTCACATTCAAAAGGAATACTTATCTTAAATGGATATTTAGGTGAAAAGTTTGCAAAAGAAATGCCACTTTCATTGACTGCTAGTATTTGTTTTGAACAATTATACAATGGAGTTGATGGAGATAGTGCATCAAGTACTGAACTTTATGCTTTACTCTCAAGTTTAGCAAATGTTCCAATCAATCAAGCAATTGCAGTAACGGGTTCAGTAAACCAAAAAGGTGAAATTCAAGCAATAGGTGGAGTAAACGAAAAAATAGAAGGCTACTATGAAATTTGCAAATTAAATGGATTAGATGGTTCACAAGGTGTAATGATTCCTAAAAGAAATATACAAAACTTAAATTTAGATAAAGAAATAATTGAATCAGTAAAAAAAGGGAAATTCCATATTTATGCTGTAGAAACTATAGAAGAAGGAATTGAAATATTAACAGGTGTTCCAGCAGGTAAAAAAGATATACC
>CANPZY010000005.1 GCA_947588945.1 uncultured Clostridia bacterium | reverse complement strand
TTTATCCTCCGTAATTCTACGAAGGATATTTTATCACATATTATTTTTAATGTCAACTAACTTGACAAAGAACCACTATATAATACACTATCTTGAAATTTAAATTCACTTGTAATTTTCTCTTACAATGGAATAAAAAAATAGCTTCACACATCGGACCGAGACTGGACATGGGGCCCAGGAGCACCCATTCAACCCTATCCTAAATACTACATAATCACGTCGTATATCTTATTCGCACCTTCCCTCTTTACAATTCTGACTCCAGATTCTAGAGAAACCACCGGTCGCACACCCAAGTACCAGCCACTGGTAGTGGCATACAACTTAACGCCCCCGTCAAACCTCACGTACATCAAGCATCCAGGGTTCACTTCAGCGGAAGGAGACGCCAACCAATATCCGTCGCAACTTTCATATTGAGCCGTATGAGGGAAAAATGTCTCGTACTTATCAAGTTTAGTTAATTCTACCGCAGAATCTATCGAACCATTTACATACAATTCCTCCTCTTTCTCATGGTTTGTCGCTTCACATCCCACATAATATCCACTCGTACCACTACCATCAGCACGAATTCGTTTAAGGGTCTCATCTCCATCTACAGCTACATTCCATGCCTCACACCACATCTCTAATGTTGATCCTCCGATTACAAAATCTATATATTGTTGTTTATCTGCACTTGCTGCTGTTTTTACCCCATTCCATGCTGTCGTATTTAGTAAGTGTGATACTGCTATTGAGTTCACTTTATTCCTATTGTCCTTTAAGTCATAGGTTGTATGCTTTACCAAGTTTAAATCTGCTAAGCCTTCTTCCAAAAAGGTTTCAGGCATATTCCAATTTACATTATATTCATAATCATCTCTACATCGTTGAAACCCAGTATCGTTTAATGCTTTCATTACTCCCCATGTGCTTAATTGGGATACTGGAACATAGTCCACAGCTATTAAAAATATTCTACCTTCATTTACATAAAATATTTCCCAATCATCCACTTCTTTATTATCATTTGTATCTAACCCTATATCTACATATTTTCCTTGAAATTCTTTTAGATTTTTTTCTGTTACCTCAACTGGATCTGGTTTTTTTGGTGGATCTGGTGGTGTTTCTCCATCTATTATTTTATCTAGCTCCTTTTCCACTTCTCCTAATTTTTCTGCCTCATCTGCCTCTGCTTCTTTATATTTTTCTACTACTATCTTTGCTCTTTGAAATAATCCATTTTGGCTCAATGCTGTTGTTAGTGTTACTCCTGCTAAAATTAACAATATTATAATTGTTACTACTAGCGCTATTAATGTGATTCCTTTTTCCTTATAATTTACTTTTCTCATCTTTCGCTTTTCTCCTTCTTTTTTATTATTTGCTTTTTTTATATTTATTATTTATATTAATTTTATTATTTATAAAGTATTAAGTCAATACTTTATAATACTTTACTTCTATATGTTTTATTAAGTTAAAAGATTAATAAAAAAGTATAAACTCTTGCAATTCATTTATATCAATGATTTTGCAAGAGTTTATAATTAATTTTCTTTACATTTTTGTAATAATTTTTATATTTCTTTTTATTCTATAATTGACTTTATTTTGCTATATTTTAGTTATATTTATTTTTTATTAATCTTTTAAATTAATTAAATAAAAAATAAATTTTCTAATGATTTTATTTTATAACTAAAATTCATAAATCAATATCATTATAAATTTTATTTCTATATTTTTTCAATATAACTTATTAAAACAACTTTCTAGAAAACTCCTATTATCTTAACACGTTTTGATTCAAAACTAATGAGCTATATAAAAATAGTACATCTTGATTATTAAAATCAATATAATTGCTTAATATTGAGCTTGAAATATATCTTAAATCTATTAAAGTAATTTTTTGATAATTTTCTAACAATAATGGAGCTATACTGCTTCCAAAAGAATCTCTAAATAGTAAAAGTTCCTTTCCGTTTTGATTAAATTTATTTTCTATTGTAATAAGTGAAACTGCACCAGATAGAAAAATATCATATTTATCAGAAGATGTTTGCCATTTTTTTATATCATATATAGTTCCTATTTTATTTGTTTCATAGTTGTAGCAATTTGCATTTTCTATTATTCTATCACTTAAAATAGTTATTTTGTCAGGTGGCAAGCTCATGCCTAATTGTCCATAATATGTACCGTAAAAATCTCCTAATTCATGCTTTTCATAATTAATGTTTGAAGTATCTTTTAAATTCATTTTACTTTCGAAAGTGTTTACTACATTTCTAATACTTTCCTGTTTCCAGTGCAAATCTGTTTTATAATAATCTTCAATACTTAAATCATTTGTAATATCAATATACTTAATTTGTGGCAAACTTTTTGACATTATCTTTTGCATATCTTTTACATCTATTTTTAAATAATCGGATTCTAAATAATAATTTTTATCTGGAATAATTGAATAATATATATTCATATCTTCATTTAAATATTTTTCACAAACATTTTTTATCTTCTCAGCAGATTTTTTAACATATTCTTCATTTAATGGATATTCTATTTTATAAATACTATTATCCTTTAAAAATAGTCCATTATTATCTTTTTTCTTAAATATGTAATTTGACCAAAAAGATTTTATACTTCTAAAATAATCTCTAAAAATGAATTGATCTACAGTGTATTTATCAAATTCTTCTGAAGTTTTGCCATTTAGCACATTTTTTAATGTTATTGTTGGAAACACTGCTAATTTTCTTCTTTCAGATATTGATATTTCCTTATCTTTTTTTACAATGTTTAAAGTAAAGCATACAAATAATATGGTTATAAAGCCAATTGCTATTATTTTATTTTTCATTTACTTTTTACCTTTCTTTAAAACCTAAAATATAGAAATGGATTAAAAGAACCATCAACAATATAAGAAGTACATATTACAAGTAAGCATAGCAAAAATACTGGTTCTAATACATTTACTATCTTTTCCAATTTTTTTGATGTAGCAATGTTTTTTAGAATTGGTGTTGCTCCTATTATTCCAATTATTATGATTATAAAATAGCTTTTTAAATAATATATACTTTCAGGTAAAATAAAAGGCACACCTTTTATACCTACAAGACCACCTATATTTTGTAAAATCATTGATGTATTATCACCATTAAATATTATAAAACTAACCATTACTATAATTAGTACATAGAGATGTGAAAATATTTTTGGAATTTTTTCTAAATATTTTCCTAAGAATATCTTTTCTACAATTAACAAAATGCCAAAGTAAAGTCCCCATATAACAAAGTTCCATGCTGCTCCATGCCATAATCCAGTAAGTAACCATACTATCATTATATTTCTTAACCACTTTACTTTTGTGGTTCTATTTCCACCAAGTGGAATATATACATAGTCCCTAAACCAACTACTTAAAGATATATGCCATCTTCTCCAAAAATCAGTAATGCTTGTTGCAATATATGGATAGTTAAAGTTTTCTAAAAATTCAAATCCAAACATTTTGCCAAGTCCAATTGCCATATCTGAATATCCAGAAAAATCAAAGTAAATCTGAAGCATTGCAGAAATAGCATATAGCCAATAATATAATATGCTCATCTCATTGCTTGATAAAAATGTGCTTACAAGCTCTCCTAACACATTTGCAATTAAAACTTTTTTGCTTAGTCCTATAATAAACCTTCTAACACCTAAAGCAAACTTTTCAATAGTATGAGTTCTGTTTTCTAGTTGGTCTTGTATTGTTGTATATCTTACTATTGGACCGGCAATTAGTTGTGGAAACAGCGACACATACATAGCTAACTTTAAAAGACTTTTTTGTACTTTTGCATTACCTTTATAAACATCTACTAAGTAGCTTAACATTTGAAAAGTATAAAAAGATATACCAATTGGTAAAGCTACATTGATAAAGTCTACTTTATTTTTTAGCCATAGATTAATATTTTCTATTAAAAAATTTGCATATTTAAAGTAAACTAATAATCCAATGCTAATGGCACATGCTATAGCTAAAAATATCTTTGATTTTTCTGTTTTTCTATATTTATCAATTAAAATACCAAATATGTATGTAGTTAAAATAGAAAATAACATTAATAATACATATTTTGGTTCTCCAAAAAAATAAAAAACGAATGATGCAACTAAAAGTACAATATTTTTAATTTTTTTTGGTACTATATAATAAACTCCAAGCACTATTGGCAAAAAATAAAATAAAAATGTAATACTTGAAAATACCATTTTTTCTCCTTAAATAAATCGCTGACAAAATAGATATTATCTATCATTTGCCAGCGAAAAAATTGTTTTATTTCTATTCTACAATATCAATAATTCTATCTGTATCAGTTGGTAATTCACCATCTCCTGTAATCTTTTCATATACTTCTCCAGTTTTTCCAGCTAAAGATTTAAAGCTTTCAAAAACACCATTTGCTTTTTCTTCATCTGTCATTACTAAAAATACTATATCACCGCTATTGGTTGCATATAATTGTTCTGCCATTACACATATCCATTTTCTTGTATCTACCTTTTCTGACATCTCTTTTGCAACTTGATTTGCATTTACACCATCTTTTACTTTTGCTATTACAAGTGAATAAGCTTGAGCATTAATCATTGGTTCTGATACAACTGCATATTCAAAATTCTCTCCATTTTCAAGACCAGTGTAAGATTTTACCATATTTGCATCACTTAAATCGATTTCTCTATTTTCTACATTATATAAGTCGACCTTTACACCGTCATATACTTTTTTAACTACATTAATTAAGTCATCTGCGCTACTAACTTCTGTTAAATTACTATTTTTAGATTTGCCTCCATTTACAAGAATTACTGCTACGACTACAATAACTGCAATAATTGCAACTACTGTAATAGTGATTTTAGTTGTTTTGTTCATTTTATTTTCCCCTTTCAAAATTATATATTTTTATAAATATATTGATTCTTTAATTATTATATATAATGAAAAAATACTTGTCAATTCACTTTTTTATGTTAATTATTTTTTTTAACATTAACTTTATATTTTACTATCTTTTCTTTTCTTGCATTACATATACAAATTTTGAAGCCAATGTTTCTGGAATAAATTTTACTAAGCTTTTTGCTATCTTGATTTTTACTCCCGGAATAATCATAAATTTATTTTTTAACATCTTTTTTACTGTATATTTAGCAACTTTTTCACTACTTAATGAATTTAGATTAAATTTAACTCCAGCAACATTATTAAAGTTAGTATCGACTGGTCCTGGACATAAAATTCCTACTCTTACTTTAGATTTTCTCTTATTTAATTCTTCTTTAATTCCTTCTGTAAGTCTCACTACATAAGCTTTAGAAGCATAATACGTCGCCATAAGTGGACCTGGCATAAATCCTGCAATCGATGCAACATTTAAAATATATCCCTTATCTTTTTCTATCATATCTTTTAAATATAATTTTGTTAAAGTATGAACAGCTGTAATATTTGTATTAATAAGTTTAAGTTCTTTTTCTAAATCAGTATCTGTAAAATCTCCAAATACGCCAAATCCAGCGTTGTTAATTAATATATCTACATCTTTAACCATGCTATATAATTTTTTACAATTTTCAATATAAGATAAGTCTAAGGAAATTATTTCTATGTTTTCGCCATTTAAAATACTTTTAACTTTTTTTAATTTTTCCTCATCTCTAGATACTAATACTAGTTCATATCCTATTTTGTCCAATTCAATTGCTAATTGTTTTCCAATCCCAGAAGAAGCTCCTGTAATTAATGCTTTCATAAATAACTCCTTTTGTATATTTACTTAGTTCCTGGCTCTTTTGGTTCTAACTTAGGCTCTCTTGCTAAAAAATCAGCAACATCTTCAATCTCATCTTTTGTTATATTGCTAGGATCATCTACTGATTTAATAACTTCTTCCCTTAATTCATCTTCATCTACATCATATCTTTCTGCAACTTCTTCAATTTGATCATCTACACTATTAAATTCTTTTACACCATTCTCCATGGTATCAAAATAATGTTCTCTATCTGCTATTTTTTCTGATGAATATGTTTTACTTGGAATTGTCTCGGCAACAATTTGCTCATTTGTAATTACACCTCTTCCATAAAATGATGTCATATCACTAGTTCCATCATCACATATTCCAATAACTTGATCTCTATCAACATCACTTTGTGATTTTATTCTAAATGCTGCATGTATTTTTGCTTCTTTAACTTCTCCATTTTCTTGTATTAATTTAACTGTTTGATTTGTTATATTCATTTTTTCTACTACATCTTGTCCTATTTCTTGAGCATAATTATTTTTATCTATTCCAAATAATTTATATATACCTGCATTAGTTTTTACAATCTGGTATGATACAAAATCTCCACCAATTAAATCCTTCATATTATAGTGTACATTTACCTTTTCATTTGATGGAATTAAATCATTTTGCAATCCTCCTAATTCATCTGCCTTTACTTTAACTTCTTGGTTTGCATCAATTATTGCATATTGCGCTACTTCTTCTCTAGAAATTCCTAAGGATTTAGATAATTCATCTATTTCTTTATCATGTTCTTTTATTTCTGACAAAGATATTTTATCAGGGTTATTTTCTAAATTTTCCATTTCTTCTATTTGCTTCTCAGCCATTGATGTATCATATCCCATTAACTTCATCTCTTTTATTTTACTTTTATCTGTATCTATCTTATCTAAATCCTTATTATAAAATTCATGATTTTCTTCACCTGTATTTGTATTTCTTATTGTAATATCATATACTACCTCATTGTCTGAAGTTAAATTATATGAAATATCCTCTATTTCAATACTTCCACTTAAAATCTCTGTACTTCTTTCTTGATATATTTTTTGTGATATTTCTTCTAATCTTTTTTCTAACTCTGCAATTTGCTCTTTAATAGTTAAGTCTTTAAAATTATCCTTTTCTTCCATCTTTATTTCTCGTATAAAAAATTATACTTTTCTCCTTTTTTATTTTAATCTTTAAAAAATATATTTAAATTAAATCAATCTTTATTTCTGTTTTGCCAGTTAAATTAATCTTTTTATAAGTAACTCCACATTCGTTAAATAATTTTCTTGATGCAATATTATTTTCTGAATTAGCATATTTATCAGATAAATAAATAACTTCTTTTATTCCAGATTGAATAATAATCTTTGCACATTCATTGCATGGAAATAAGTCTACATATATTTTTGAATCTTCTAAATCTTTTTTATTTCCTCTAAAATTTAATATTGCATTCATTTCTGCATGACACACATACGGATATTTAGTATCTAAATTGTTTCCTTCTCTAGCCCATGGAAATTTTTCATCATCAAATCCATTTGGTGCTCCATTATAGCCTATTGATAAAATACGATTATCACTACTTACTATACATGCTCCAACTTGTGTGGATGGATCTTTACTTCTCATAGCTGATAATTTTGCTATTGCCATAAAATATTCATCCCAACTAATATAATCACTTCTTTTTTTATTTTTATCTTGCTCCATATTTTTTTACATCCTTTTCACTATCATTATTTTACTTATAATTTTTTATCTCTACCTTGTTATTTTTTTATTATTTCAAATATATTTTAATACATTATTACTTTAACAGTCATTTTTTTAGAAAATTCCAACTATATTATTATTTTCATCTAAATCAATATTTTCTGCAGCTGGCTTTTTAGGAAGCCCAGGCATAGTCATAATCTTTCCAGTCTTTACTACTATAAATTCTGCACCAGCTTTTAATTCTACTGAGCGAACTGTAATATCAAATGGTTTATCACATAGTAAATTCTTCTGATCATCAGAAAGTGAATATTGTGTTTTAGCAATACATATTGGAATTTTTCTATCTCCTATTTTTTGTATTTGCTCCTCTGCTTCTGATGTGTATTTTACTCCATGTGCACCATATATGATCTTTGCAACTTTTTCAATTTTCGTTTTAGTACTATCTTCTAAATCATAAGTATTTTTAAAAGTATGTGGCTTTTCACATAATTCAACTATCTTGTTAGCTAAATCAATTGCTCCTTCTCCACCTTTTTCCCAATTTTCTAATAAGCTATATTGAACATCTTCTTTTTTCATATATTCTTCAAGAATTTTTATTTCTTCTTCATAATCATTTTCAAATTTATTAATTGCAACTATTGTATTTAATCCAAAAGATTTCATATTTTCAATATGCTTTACTAAGTTACTAATTCCAATTCTTAATGCTTCTTCATTTTTTTCTGATGCTTCATCTTTAGTTGCTCCTCCATGATATTTTAGTGCTCTCATTGTTGCAACTATAACTACAGCATCTGGAGATATTCCAATATTTCTGCATTTAATATTTAAAAATTTCTCAGCTCCTAAATCTGCTCCAAATCCGGCTTCTGTAACAACATAATCTCCAAGTTTCAATGCCATTTTTGTTGCAATTATACTATTGCATCCATGTGCAATATTTGCAAAAGGACCACCATGTACAATTGCAGGATTATTTTCTAATGTTTGAACTAAGTTAGGATTTAACGCATCTTTCAATACCACTGTTAAACTTCCTTCTGCTTTTAAATCTCTACAAGTTACTTCTTCTCCTTTTTTGTTATAACCAATAACTATATTGCCTAATCTTCTTTTCAAATCTTTAATATCTTTTGATAAACATAAAATTGCCATTATTTCTGATGCAACAGTTATATCAAATCCATCAGTTCTTGGAACTAAATTCTTTTCTCCTGAAAGACCAATTTCTACTTTTCTCAATGCTCTATCATTTAAGTCAACACATCTTTTCCATGTTACTTTTTCTATTTCAAGTTCATTTCCATGAAAGATATGATTATCAATTATTGCGCTAAGTAAGTTATTTGCAGTAGTCATTGCATGAATGTCACCTGTGAAATGTAAGTTAATATCCTCCATTGGTGCAACTTGTGAATATCCTCCACCTGTTGCTCCTCCTTTTATTCCAAACACAGGTCCAAGTGATGGCTCTCTTAATGCTAATACAGATTTCTTTCCAATTTTATTAAGTCCATCAGAAAGTCCTATTGCTGATGTAGTTTTTCCTTCTCCTAAAGGTGTTGGATTAATTGCTGTTGTTAGTATTAGCTTTCCATTAGGCTTGTCTTTTAATTTTTCAAAATAGTCTATTGAAATTTTGGCTTTATACTTTCCATATTGTTCTAAATATTCTTCTGGAATATTTAGCTTTTCTGCTATTTTGCATACTTTTTCTAATTTAGCATTTCTTGCTATATCAATGTCTTTCATATTTATTTTTCCTTTCTTTTATAATAAATTTATACTAATTTTTTATTTTAACCAGCCATATTTAACCAAAAATCAATTTACATCAAAATCTTTTTCTTCACCATCTATAAGTATTGTAATTTTCTTTTCTGCTTTCTCTAATATTTCATTACATTTTTTTGAAAGTTCCATTCCTTGTTCAAATTTTTTTACAGATGTTTCTAAATCTAAATCATCTTTTTCAAGTTCCTCAGCTATTTTTTCTAATTCAGTCATTGCATCTTCAAAATTTAATTCTTCCTTCATAAATGTTTTATTCCTTTCTCATTTCATCAAATCAATAATTTATACTTTATAAAAATAAATATTGTTCTTAAAATTGGATTTTAGTTTTACAAATTATTTATTTCTTCAACACTTGCTTTAACATTTCCATCATTATATCTTATATTAAGCTTGTCTCCACACTTTAATTGATTTATGCTTTTTATTATTTTTCCATCTTTTTCAGTAATTGCATAACCTCTTGATATTGTTTTTAATGGGCTCAAAGCATCTAATTTGCTTGCTTTTTCATTAAGTAATAATCTACTTTTATTAATTTTATTTATAACATTTTTATTTATAGATTTTATTAAATTATCTAGTAAAATATAATTTTCATTTATATTTTGTAAAGGTTCCTTAAATACTCTTCTCGCCATACATTTTTCATATCTAAGTTTCATTAATTCTACTTTTTTCTTAAGAGCAACTTTATATCTATTTTTATATGATGAAATCGTATATTTTACATCTGCAATATTTGGAACAGCAAGCTCTGCAGCTGCAGATGGAGTTGGCGCTCTTAGGTCTGCTACAAAATCAGCAATTGTAAAATCTGTTTCATGTCCAACTGCTGATATTATAGGAATCTCAGATTCATAAATAGCTCTAGCTAGAGTTTCTTCATTAAATGGCCATAAATCTTCTAATGAACCTCCTCCTCTACCAATTATTAATACATCTGCTATTTTTTCTTCATTTGCTTTTTTTATAGCTAAAGAAATTTCTTTCTCAGCTCCCGGTCCTTGCACTGGAACTGGCATAAGTCTTATCCTAACATTTGGATTTCTCCTTGTTGATACATTAATTATATCTCTAATAACTGCTCCTGTTGATGAAGTTAATACCCCTATAGTCTTTGGAAACATTGGAATTCTCTTTTTATGCTCTTTGTCAAAAAGTCCTTCTTCTTCAAGTTTTGCTTTCATTTTTTCATAAGTTTCATATAGTGAACCTATTCCATCTTGTTTCATTGCTTTTGCATAAATTTGATAAACTCCATCTCTTTCAAATACAGAAACAGAGCCTAAAATGCAAACTTTCATTCCATCTTTAGGCATAAAATTTAAATATTGAACATTATTTTTAAACATTATACATTTTATAAGTGACTTTTCATCTTTTAATGAAAAATACATATGTCCTGTATAATGTAATTTAAAATTAGAGATTTCGCCTCTCACATATACGTTATTTAAAAATTCATCTCCATCAATTTTCGTTTTAATGTATTTATTTAATTCTTCTACCGTTATAGGCTCTATATCCATTATTTTTATCTTTCCAATTTAAAAACTTATATTTAAAAATTTATATTTTATATATACTTTATTATGAAATTATTTCATTATTTTCATCTTTCCAATTAAAATTTATATTCATTCTTTATTATGAAATTATTTCACTATTCTCATCATTTAAATATTTTTTTACAATGCTAGCTAATACTCCATTTATAAAGGCTTTTGAAGAATCATCACCATAACTCTTAGATAATTCAACTACTTCATTAATAACGACTTTGAAAGGCAATTTAGAATATAACATTTCGAAGATTCCAAGTTTTAATAGAGTTAAATCAATTTTAGATATTCTAGATAAAGACCAATCTTTCTTTATATTTTCAGATATTTCTTTTTCTATTTTTGTTTCATTTTCCATAACGCCTTTTATAATATTTTCAATGTATTTTATTGCATCTTTATCAGAAATTTCTTCTTGCTCTATAAATAATGATATTTGCTCTTCTATATTATCATCTTTGACTACTTGAAAGCTATATAATAATTTAAATGCTTCCTCTCTAGCTTTTGATCTGTTCATTTTTTCCCCTTTTATTATGTAATATAATTTTAAACTACTATTTAAAAAATAGTAGTTTAATTATTTTTACCATTTATCTATAAAATTTTTTAGCTTGTTTTTAACGTCATTTTTATTGTGTTGAAAATAGTTTCCTAACCATATTCCTAATACAACCAAAACAACTACTATTATAAACTTATATAATCCTGTAAATGCTAAAATTATTGCTATTATTGCGCCTAAAATTCCGCCCCAATATTTACTTAAAAATTTTTTAAAATCTTCCATTTGAAAAACACCCTTTCGTCTTGCTAATTATTTATTTTGTTTTTTTAGTATTTTTATTTTGTGATTTCTTTGCAGTGCTAGTATTCTTTTTTTCATTTGGTTTTGTATCAACATTTTTCTTTTCTATTTTCTTTTTGTTATTATCTTGAATGTTCTTTTGAATAATTTTATCATTATTTTTTTCAGTATTTTCTTCATTTTCAGCTATTTTTTCACTAATAACTTTGTTTATCTCAACTTCATTTTCTACATTCCTTATTCTAACATTAACTGATTCTATATCTAATCCAGTAGCTATTTTAATCACTCTTTTAATTTCAGTTTGTAATTTAGAAGATATATTCTTTATAACAGTGTTATGTGCAACATCTATGGCTACATTAATGATTATTTCATTTTCTTTTGTAATTGAAACTTCTGTCTCAGATTTTACAATCTCTTTGAAGTCCATGCATACTCCATTAACCATATTTTTTAGAGTTTCTACTGTAATTAATAATTTTCCATCTTCATTTTGTAATAAAATACCTGAATTGTCTTCTTCTTTTTTCTCATCTACTTCTGAGAAAAATATACATCTGATAGCTAGAAGCATTAATAAAATACAAACTGCTATCATTATATAAGTATAAGTTTGTGAAATTAATACTTTTCCGATTAATATACTAAATATAGTTGGATCCATCCATCCAAATCCTATCAAGCATAGAACAATAGCTATTACTAATGTTATAATTGAGAATAGGGCAAGTCCTAATTTATCTAAAAATTTCATATTTTACTCCTTTTTATAGATGTTATATTAATAAACATACTATTTCTTTTTTGCTACTTTTTTAGTATCAACTTTTTTTGCTGTTGATTTTGAAGCTGGCTTTTTGCTATCTTTTTTAACCACTTCAACTTTTTCTTCTTTGATTTCTACTTCTTTTTTCTCATTGTGAACCTTTTTATCCTCTGAGTTAGTACTTACTCCTTGAACATGAACATTTACTTCTTCTACATCAAGTCCAGTCATATTTTCAACTGATTTCTTAACTCTTTTTTGAATTTCAAAAGCAACTTCTGGTATTCTAGCTCCATATTCTACAATAATATTAACATCTATTTTTGTAACTTTATCTTGGATATCAACTTTTATTCCTTTTGACATATTTTTCTTTCCACTAAGTACTTCTGATATTCCTCCTGCAAATCCTCCTGCCATCTCTGCTACTCCTGGAACTTCTGAAGCTGCCATTCCTGCTATAACTGATACTACATCATCAGAAATTTGTATGTTAGATTCTAAATTTTCTGTTTTTACTTCTTCTTTCTTTTTTTCTTCACTCATAATTAACTCATTCCTTTCTATATTTTAAAAATTTAAGTAATCATATATTTATGATCTTTATTATTTATGATATTCTTAGTATATCAATATATACATAAATTTACAAGTATTTTTTTATTTTTATTTATTTTACTTTACAGAATTGCATTTACTTTTTCACTTGACCTATTTATAATATTTACTTGTTTTTTCAAATTGAATTTGGCTTTCCACTTAATTTTATTTATAATATCAGAGATACATAAGTTTATACTAATTTATCTACGATTTCATTTTTATTTTTATATATACTATTTTCCCTAACAACACCTCTTACTGATGACAGTGGATATATGTTAGTATTTTTTCCTACAATAGTTCCTGGATTAAGTACTGTGCCACAGCCAACTTCAACATTATCTCCAATCATTGCTCCAATTTTTTTAATACCTGTTTCAATTTGCTCATCTTTTCCTTTTATTATAATCAATTTTTTATCTGATTTTAGGTTAGATGTAATTGAACCAGCTCCTAGATGTGCCTTATAGCCTAAAATTGAATCTCCGACATAATTATAATGTGGTACTTGAACTTTATTAAATAAAATAACATTTTTTAATTCACTAGAATTTCCTACAACAGCATCTTCTCCAATTATTGCTTTTCCTCTAATAAATGCACAATGTCTTATTTCTGCTCCCTTGCAAATTATCGTTGGGCCTTTTATATAGCTACTTTCATATACACATGCAGTTTTATGAATCCATATATTTTCATCAATTTGATTATATTCTTCTTTTGGTAATTTTGGTCCTAACTCAAGTATAAACTCCTCAATATATTTTAAAGCTTCCCAAGGATATTTAAATTTGCTTAAAAAATCTTTTGCAATAGTTTCATTCAAATCATATAAATTAACTATCTCACACTCTTTCATATTAAAAATTCACACTTTCCTAAATATATATTATTAAATATAATTATTATAGTTTCCAATAATTGTTATATAATTCAATTGCTGTTTCTGGACTATCTACTCCTGCTTTATTTTTAATTGGTGCAAAATCTTCTTCTCTTCTTCCTCTTAATATAGAAAGGTTATCAAAATAATTAAACCCATCAAATATAAATGCTTCATATTTAAAAATATTTGGTTCAGTTGCAACTATTAAATTTCCATTTTCATCTAAATAATTTATCTTTTTATGTGCACTATGATATGGTAATTTTTTATCTGCAATAACTTCGATAGCATTAATACTATATAAATTACACGATATATGTGATTCACCAAATAATAACTCCCCTTCTTCATCAGTTTCTTTAGCCATTTCTTCTGGAAGCTCAGAATATTCAATTACTGCAGGCTTATTGTCTTTTTTACAAAATACTCCTACCTTTTCAAATGGATTAGCTTTTACAACTGATTTTGAACCAACTTCATTTTTTTCATCTATTGTTAATCCTAAAAGAATTGGATCACACATATTAAGAAGTATATTATCTACTGCCCCCATAAAAACCCATTCTATATTTCTTTTTTTCATTTCATCAAGAACACCATTTTTTTTCATTGCTTTATACACTGAGCCATTTCCATTAGATGCCACTTTTATATTATAATTTTCATCAATTACAAGCTTTCCATCTCCATCTAAAAGTGGCAAATCGTCTTGAGAAAAAAAGCATATATTATTTTTAGGATATCCAAAAAAATTATGCTCTTCAAAAAATTCTTCTGTTTTTTCATTATTTTCCGTACTTGTCATTATATACCAAGGAAGAACAATATTATATTTTTCATTAACTTTTTTAAGATTTTCAGCAATTATTTCAAATAAATATTTAGGTTTTGGTTTGATATTTACTAAAAAAGTTCCTTTTGGTCCATTATGGCCTAGTCTTGTTCCTTGGCCTCCTGCTAATGTAACAACAGCATATTTTCCACTTTTTATAACTTCTTCCCCAATACTTTGTAATTTGTTGTATCTTTCTTCGCTTAATTTATATTTATCCACAAATGGAATATGTTCTATAATTATTGCCTTATTTTTATCTTCTTTACTTATTTCATATAATTCTTTCAATTGCTTAAAATCTATTTGTTCAATTTGTTTTATTAATCTTTCTTTATCTTTATCATCAATTTTATCTAAAAATTTTAAAATATGTTCTTGTTTATTTTCTTTTAATAAATCTATGTAATTCATACTTAGCAGTCCTTTCTTATATATTTTCGGTAAAGACAAAACTTAGAGTATTGTATCATATTTATATATTTTATGCAACTTCATCCAAAAGTGTTTTTTTCTATATTTATTAAAGAACTTTTTTATTCCTTTTTTTATATTTCTATTATATAAAAAATTTAAGCTAATGTAAATATTTTTTGAAAAAACAGTCATAAGTTTAAACTTGACTAATATACTTTAATAAAGTTTTGTACAAACGTTTCGATAATATAGTAGAATATATAATTATCTAAAATTTAATAAAGCGTCTCTAAAGGAGGTAAAAATGGAAGACAATTTAAAATTATATCAGGATATAGCGACTCGTACTGATGGTGATATTTATGTTGGTGTAGTTGGACCAGTAAGAACTGGTAAATCAACTTTTATTAAAAATTTTATGGATTTACTAGTTATTCCTAATATTGATAATTCTTACAAAAGAGAAAGGGCCGTAGATGAGCTTCCTCAAAGTGCTACTGGTCGAACTATTATGACGACAGAGCCAAAATTTGTCCCAAATGAAGCAGTCGAAATCACTTTAAATGGAAATGTTAAATTTAGAACTAGACTTGTTGATTGTGTTGGATATTTAGTAAACAATGCAATTGGATATATGGAAGATGATATTCCTAGAATGGTAAAAACGCCTTGGTATGATGAAGAAATTCCTTTCCAAGAGGCAGCTGAAGTCGGTACAAAAAAAGTAATAACTGACCATTCTACTATTGGAATCTTAGTTACAACTGATGGTAGTTTTTCTGAAATTAATAGAGAAGATTATGTTGTACCAGAAGAAAGAATTGCAGAAGAACTTAAAAATCTAAATAAACCATTTGTTATTGTTTTAAATACATCTAACCCTCATTCTAATGATACTATTGATTTATCTACTAGTTTAGAAGAAAAATATGGAGTACCAGTCATTCCAACTGATTGTTCTAATTTAAACTTAGATGATATAAATGAAATTTTTAGCAAAGTTTTGTATGAATTTCCAACTCAGCGTATCAACTTAAAGTATGCAAAATGGATTGATGCTTTAGATAAAGAACATTGGCTAAAAAAAGAAATGTTTAATGAAATTAAACATAATTTTTCTGACCTAAAAATAATAAAGCAAGTAAATTCAGTAGTTTCTAATATGCAAGAAACATTATCCTCTGAAAATAATGAAAATATTATAACTTCTTGCAATGTTGATGAAATAAACCTAGGAACCGGAAATATAACTGTTTCACTTGCAGTTAATAATAATTTATTTTATAAAATTTTAACTGAAATGTCTGGCACTCCTATTACAAATGAATATGAATTATTTTCAACATTCACAAATTATGCTTCTATAAAGGGTAAGTATGATAAATTAGCTCCTGCTCTTGAAGAAGTAAATAGCAAAGGTTATGGTATCATTACTCCTACTATTGATGAACTTATTTTAGATGAACCCGAAATGGTTAAGCAAGGCTCAAAATATGGCGTTAAATTAAAAGCTAAAGCTCCTAGCATACATCTTATAAAAACTGAAGTTGAAACGGAAGTTTCTCCAATCGTTGGAAGTGAAAAACAATCTGAAGATTTAGTAAAATCTCTTCTTTCTGAATTTGAAAACGATCCAAAGAAAATATGGGATTCTAATATATTTGGAAAAAGTTTACATAGTTTAGTAAACGAAGGTTTGCAAAATAAACTTGCTTGTATGCCAGAAGATGCGCAAGTAAAATTACAACAAACTTTAGAACGTATAGTAAATGAAGGTTCTGGAGGATTGATTTGTATAATATTATAAAAAAAATGCTTGATTTTATCAAGCATTTTTTGATTAGTATATTTATTATTATTTTAGTAGCTCCATCGCCTTTTTTAATTGAGTATCTTTATCTAGTTCTAACTCTCCATTAAACTCATAGTCCTCTACAACTACATCAGGTTCAATTCCTTTTCCATTTATTGCATTATGATTTGGAGTATAGTATTGTTCTGTTGTAATCTTTAAGCCACTTCCATCTGATAATTCATACAATGTTTGTATTATTCCCTTTCCAAAAGTTGTTTCTCCTACAATCGTTCCATTATCTACAATATCTTTAACTATTCCTGCTAAAATCTCCGAAGCACTTGCTGAATATTTATCTACAAGTAAAACAAATTTCATTGTTATTTTTTTATCTTTTTTAGATTTTGAAATGATTTCTTTTCCTTCTTTATTTTCTTCAATTAATAAATTTTCACCTTTACCTGTTAATAAATCTCCTATTTCAACTGCTTCATCTACTATTCCACCAGTATTTTCTCGAATATCTATTATTAATGATTTTGCACCTTCATTTAATAATTTATCATATTGTTCTTCGAATTGGTCTGAAACTTTTACTCCATCAAAGCTAGAAATATTAATATAACCAATATTGTTGTCTAACATCTGTGAACTTACTCTAATCATTTCTATATTTTTTCTTTCAATTTCAAATTCTAAAATTTCTTCATTGACATTTTCAGTACTATTATTTACTATTTCATTATTATTTGAATTATCATTTGCATTTCTTTTAATTTTTATCTTTACTTTTGTTCCAATTTTTCCTTTTACCATATCTGTAAGTTCATCATAATTATTTCCATTAAATTCAACTCCATCTACCGCAAGTATTATATCTCCTGCTTTCAATCCTGCTTTTTCAGCATTAGAATCTTTTATAGTTCCTACTATTAATGGCTCATTAGTTGTCTTAATCTTAGTTATATATATTCCTATTCCAACATATGCACCAACTGTATCAGAATAATATTCTTCCATTTCATCTACTGTGTAATATTCTGAATATTTATCATTTAGACCATCAACATATCCTTTTATTGCACCCTCTATAAGGTCATCTTCATTTACTTCACCAATATACTCTTTATTAATTTTATTTTGTATAATATCTAACTTTGTTACTAGTTTATCAGATTTAAAAGCTGTACCTAATGCTGATAAAGCCGAATTGCTATTTGTTCCACCATAAACCCATAATAAAGTCACTGAGCATGTTATTATTGCTGTAATGACCATCGTAAAAAAAATCTTAAATTTTTGTTCCTTCATAATATTACTTTCTATCCTTTCAAACAAAATTATAAATTAAAAAATTTTTATGTTTGGGCTGATAAATATGTTCTTGGATCCACTGCCACACCATTTTCTCTTACTTCAAAATGGACATGTGGTCCTGTTGAATTTCCAGTTGAACCCACTTTCATAATAACATCACCTTTAGTTACTACATCTCCGACATTTTTTACTAATTCACTTCCATGTCCATACAATGTTACTATTTTTATACCTTGTTCATTCATTCCATGATCAATCATTACCATATTTCCATATCCGCCGGTATTATATGCCGAATATATTATTACTCCATCTGATGCTGCATACACAGGATCACCCATTCTTCCTCCTATGTCTATTCCATCATGATTTTTTACAATCCCCTGTATTGGATGAAGTCTACTTCCAAATGCAGATGTAATATATGATGTATCTAGAGTTGGCCATATCATTATTCCACCTACATATTGCAACTCATAAGTTGAACCATATATTGTATATTGTATTAAATTCTCTAATTCTTCTTGCTGTTTTAAATATGCATCTATTTCTGATTTTATTTTTTGTTCACTTTCAGTTAAACTTGACTTTTGATTTTCTACTATTGTTTTTGTATTTGTTAAAACTACAGTCTGTTCTTCTGCCTGAGCTTTTATTAATTTCATATTTGCTTTTTCTTCTTTAAGTTCATTTGTTGTCTTTTCAATGATATTTTTCTTATCATTTATTTCATCAAGTATTTTAGCATCATATTCAGTTATTTTTTTTATTGTATAATATCTTGATATAAAGTCAATTATATCTTTTGAATTCAATAACACATCTAAATATGATATAGTTCCACGTTTATACCATGCGACTAATCTTTGTTTTAATAAATCATTTTTCTTATCGTAATCAGCTTGAACTTCATCTAAAGTTTTCTGCATCTCTTGTACTTTATTTTGTAAATCTTGATATTTACTATTTACTTCATCTAATTCTGCTTGATATTCTGATATTTTTTGTTCTAATGTCTGTATTTGAAAAACTGATAGCGAAATCTCATCTTCGACAAATTCTAATTGTTCTCTAGCCTTATTAAGATTCTCTTTAACTTGATTTTGTTGTTCTTGTAAGGTAAGAACTTTATTAGATGATGTTGAATTTCCGTCTACTACATTTTCTGTTACATTATTTCCTTCTACAATATTTGTAGTATTTTCATCAGCTAATGCATAATTTGCAAAAAGAAAAATAATTAATAATAATACTATTAACTTTGAAAATATATTAATTATTATATTTTTCATTTTTTCTCCTTTTACATATTATTTATTTTATTTAGTCAATTTATTTATATTACAATTTTTTCCTTACATTAATAAAAATATAATTAATTCAAAGTATTTTTCATATTACCTTTTAAGTATATTAAAATACTAGAATTAATTTATATTTTTATGATTTTATTATACTCTCTTATTATGATACAATAACATAATTTAATGGATCAACTCTGTTTCCTGAACCGGCTACCACCTGATCTTACCTCAAAGTGTAAATGTGGTCCAGTTGTAACTCCTGTATTTCCTGAAACTGCTATTTGTTGTCCTCTTTTAACTGTTTGTCCAGCTGAAACATATATAGTTGATAAATGTGCGTAAGCTGTGTATAATTGTCCTTTACCATTATGCCATATCATTACGAAATTACCATAACCAGATACTACTCCTGATGTTACTACTATTCCAGATTCTGATGCATATACTGGTTGATAGGCAACTCCTATATCAATTGCTCCATGGTTAGTTGAAGCTCCTGCTGTTGGTCTTACTCTTGGTCCAAAATATGAAGTAATATATGAATATCTTGCATAAGCACTTGGAAGTGGCCAACCTAAAGTTCCATTTGAATTATCTATACTTCCAACAACTGTACTTTGTCCTTTATTAGCATTTTTATTTCTTTCAATCTCAGCTTGAATCTCTTGCTCGCCTTTTTGAATCTCTGCACGATATTTTTCAATTAACTTCTCTTTCTCTTGCTCTTCTGCTGATAAAGATGCAATTCTATTTTCTTTTTCTTTTTGTTTTGCTTTTAACTCAACATTCTTAGCATCTTTTTCAGCTTTTACTGAATCAACTTTTGCTTTTTCTTCTTCTAATTCTGATTTAATTTTTTCTAGTTCTCTTTTTTCATCAGTTACTTTATTTATTAATTTTGTGTCTGCATCAGCTATTCTCTCTAATGCATCAAACGACGCAAGCATATCTACATAACTTGTTGCACCTAATAAGACATCTAAATATTTTATTCCTCCAGTTTTATACATTGCAACTAGTCTTTTCTTTAAAAGTTCTTGTTTTTCTTCAAGTTCAGCTTGTTTTACTTCAATTTCACTTTCTTTTTCTGATATTGAATTATTTAATGTATTTAATTGATTTTGAAGATTCATTATTTCATTATTAAGTGTGTCTAATTCATCATTTAGTTCTTCTAAGCTCTTCTTTTCATTAGACTTTTCTTCACTAATTGCATTTTTTTGTGCAATCGCATTTTGCTGTTCTCTCCTTAAAGCATCTATCTCTGATTGAGTTGGAACTGCTAAACTCACATTTATAAAATATGTACTCATGAGTATTACTATAACTATTGTAGATATAATTTTATTCTTCATTTATACCTCCAAAAATTTTATACTTTTGTTTTTAAACTTTTAAATATTTTCTCATAGAAATTATACTTCCTGTAATACCAATACCAATTCCTAGTAATACATATACGATTAACAATCTAGCAAATATATCAGAAAAACTATATAAAGATATATTTATTCTCTGAATTACCACTGATGATAGCATCATATTAATTACTGAATTATATGCTAGACCTATAATTCCTAAAGTAATTACAGCAGAGATAACTCCTATAATTATACCCTCTACAATAAATGGTCCTCTAATAAAGCTATTAGTAGCACCAACATATTTCATTATTGATATTTCTTTTCTTCTTGCATAAACAGTTAGTTTAATTGTATATGAAATAATAAATACAGAAATTATGATTAAAATTATTAATAAGCCTAATGTACCCATCTGTATTCCATGAGCCACACTAGAAAGCGAAGAAATTGTATCATCACTTGCAACTATTTCTTCCACTCCATCTAATTTCAAAATCTGTTCTTGAACAGAATCATTTAAATTCAAATCTGTTAATGTTACAAAATATGCATCTGGAAATGGGTTATCCTCATCATAAGTATCAAGTATTTCAAGGTATTCACTTAACTGTTCTTTTATTGAGGCTAAGTTATCTTCTTTAGAATAAAAGGTAACCTGATTTACACCATCAATTTGACTTATTTTAGTCTTTAAACTAGCAATCTCATCATCAGTGGTGTCATCAGATAGAATAACTCTCATACCTTGTTGACTCTCTACTTGTCCCATTATAAAATTGACATTTTCACCTATTAAATAAAATGCTCCAAATATAAACATAGTTGCACACATTATAATTATTGAGGCACTAGTCATTTTCTTTTGTTTTGCAACACTTCTAAAACCTTCACTAATTAAATATCCAAAACTATTATACTTCACTATCATACCCACCTTTTTCATCACGTACTATGTTACCCTTGTCTATACGAATAACTCTCTTTTTCATTTGATCAACTATTTCTTTAGCATGAGTTGCTACTACAACTGTTGTTCCTCTTAAATTAATATCATTTAAAATTTCCATAATATCCCACGCAGTATTTGGATCAAGATTTCCTGTTGGCTCGTCTGCTATAAGCATAGATGGATTATTTACAATAGCTCTTGCTAATGCAACTCTTTGTTGCTCCCCACCTGAAAGTTCATTAGGATAAACTTTTGCTTTATCACCAAGTCCTACTTGTGATAAAACCATAGGAACTTGTCTTCTTATATGCTTTGGTGTAGCTCTAACTACATGCATTGCAAATGCAACATTGTCATATACAGTCTTATCTGGAAGTAATCTAAAGTCTTGAAAAACTATTCCCATACTTCTTCTCAAATATGGAATTCTACTAGGTTTCAAAAATGTTATATCTTTTCCATTTATGATTATGTTGCCTGATGTTGGTTCCTCTTCTTTTAATATCAATTTAATTAAAGTTGACTTTCCTGATCCAGAACTTCCAACTAAAAAAGCAAATTCACCTTTTTCTATATTAAAACTTGCATTATGTACAGCCTCTTGTCCTGTTGTATATGATTTACTTACATTTCTAAATTCTATCATTATTTGTCTTCCTTTTTTTATTTTGTTATAACGCAAAATTTGTTACATTATCATAATATCAATAAAATAATAGTTTTTCAAGTAGTATTTTGAAAAATATTAAAAAATGAGAATTTTATATATTATTTAAAAAAAATGAAAATATTATAATTTCGAAGTATCGCGTAGCGCTCAAGCGAAGCGCGAATGGAGCGAAAGTGATTTATCACTTTCTAGCGACAACAAGATACGAGAAATTATAATATTTTCATTTTTAATAATAAATTATATTATAGTCAAATTTTTATCAGATTTAGTAAGCTCTTCCGAAGTCATTACATTAATTAAAATTGTATCCTCAATTCTAATCCCTATTTTTCCCGGTATATAAATTCCAGGTTCATTAGCAACCACCATATTTTCTTTTAAAACACTTTCTCTTTTTATACTTAAAAATGGAAGCTCATGTACTTCTAGTCCGACGCCATGACCTAATGCGTGTATTAAGCTATAACTTCTTGCGTTAAATTCTTTTTCTACACTTTCTGTTATTTCATGAGCATCGGCGTTGTTTTTCATTTTATTTGTTGCTCTCTTTTGGCAATTTAATATAAAATTATATAATTCTTTTATTTCATCACTTACTTCGCCAACAAATATTGTTCTAGTCATATCGCTACAATAACCTTTATATTTTGCGCCAAAATCAATAACTATACTATCTCCTCTTGCAATTTTTCTTGCACTTGGAACACTATGTGGTTTTGAAGAATTTTCTCCACTTGCAACAATACTTGGAAATGCTAATCCATCTGCACCATTTTCTAGAAAAAATCTTTCTATTTCAAATGCTATCTCTTTTTCTGTCATTCCTACTTTTATATAATTTAACAAATGTTTATAGCAACTGTCTGTTATCTCACAGGCTTTTCTAATTTTTTCTATTTCATATTTATCTTTTATTATTCTTTCTTTTTCAATTAATCCATTTGTTTCTACTGCATCTCTTAATCTAAACATTCTTACAAAATTTTTATATTTAGAATAAGATATATTATCTTCTTCTATTCCTACTTTTTCACAATCTGCAAAAAAACTAATTAAGTCACTCTCTGAAACATTTATTATATCTAGTACAATTATTTCATCTTCAATTGTAATTATGTTATTTACGCTTTCTATATATCTTGCGTCTGTTATAAAAATATTTTCCTTGCTTGTCAAAAGTAAAGTTCCTTCTGCTTCAACATCAATTAAATATCTAATATTATTTTGATTAGTTACAATTAATCCATCAATTCCATAAGATTTCATCTTTTCTCTTATTGCAATAATCCTACTATTCATACATTTTTCCTTTACTTTTAATATTTTATATTTTATTTATTACTCTAATAATAGTCACTTTTATTTCAATTATACTTTAAACATTCCTAATGTAAATATCTTTAACAATATAAATAATAGCCAATTATGTGGAACTAACATTACTATAAAAGTTCCTATAACAATAAATGGTCCAAATGGTATGTATTCGTTTGTTTTTTTCTTTTTTGTTAATAATAATATTATACTAATTATTGCCCCTATTAAAAAAGATAGTACTGCAATCAATATTATGTTAGTAAATCCAAACATTAATCCTAATGCACCCATAAGCTTTACATCACCAAAGCCCATTGCTTCTTTTCCTGCTATAAGTCCACCAATTAATGTTATTATTAAGAATATTCCACCACCTGTAATTAATCCTAATAGTCCATTTAACAAATCATTAATATTTGATAATCCTAAAATAAATGTAAATATAATTCCAACTTCTAATATAGTTAATGTTAATCTATTTGGTATTATCTGCTTTCTATAATCTATCACAAAAGCAGATATAATTAATGGAGTAAGTATTAAATATTCAATTAGTTTTATTTGCCATCCATAAATATATAACAATACTATATAGATTATTGCTGTTGAAAAAATTAAACTACAATTAATTTTCATATGTGGAATATAATTTTTAAAAAATTCCTTGCCAAACACTTTTTCATGGTCTTCTAATCTAATATTAACCCAATTCATTACTTGTCCTACTGCAAATCCTAGAAGCCCTATAAAAAAATAATATAATATATGAATATCATTTAAATACATTTTTTCCTCCTAATTATCTTTTCTCATTAAATAAATTAACTATTTTGTAGATAACAAATTCTCTATATTTAATTTTTTTAATACTTTCTTTTCAATCTTTCTTTTAATTTCACCAAGCTTTGTTTTTTCTCCAGAAATCGGCTTTGTAAGTATTGAATATAATTTCATTCTTTTAGATCCAATTACATCAGTAAAATATTGATCCCCAATTTCTGCAATATTTTCTTTTTCTTCTTGCAAAATTTTTATTGCTTTTTTTAAACCTCTTTTGAAAGGTTTTATTGAAAAAAATACATATGGTACTTTAATTTTGTCTGCAATTTGTTTTATCTTTTCTTTTTTTATACTATTAGAAGCTATGCAAATTTTTATATTTGCTTTTTTTAGATTTTCAATCCACTCTTCTATATTATTAAGTAATTTTCTATCTAAATCCATTAGTGTATTATCCACATCTAAGATTACAGCCTTTATATTTTTTTCTTCAAAAAAACTTATTGTTATATCTGTAATTTTTTCAAAATAGGCATCTGGTTTTATCATATATCTTTTATACAATATTTTTAATATGTATATCCTCCTATATTTTTATATATTATATTTATAATAAAATATTCTGTCAATTAAAAATCTATCACCTTAATCTTTTTAATTTTAGCAGTATATAAATTTTCTTCTTCTAAAATATTTATTTCATTTTCTTTATAGTTTTCCTTTTCCTTAAGCTTAATTAATACTTCTGTTGATTCATCCATTCCACTAGGTAAAGTCTTATTATAATTATCATAATATGTAATATTACTAAAATATAAAATATTTGAATCTTTTGCTACATTATATTTATATATAATATTGCTTTCATCATATTTTAAGTTTTTAGGATTAATCTCCGCCTTAGTATATCCATTATTATTTTTATTAAAATAAACTGAAAAATCTGTTATTGCTGTTATCTTTTTATATGCCTCATTTAATAATCTTACTACATTTTCAATTGAATTTTTAAATTCTTCATAAGTAGTTTTATCATTTACTCTTAATATTGAATATATATTTTTTTTATTTTCTCTATGTTTTTTATTATTTAAATTTCTTATTTTTGTATAATCATCATCTAAATCACCAAATATTTCAAATGTTTTATCTTCTCTATAATTATTTTTTAACTTGTCTAAATCTTCTTTAATTATATCTTCTTCATTTTCTCCAATCATAATACTATTAATCGAACCTAATACATAATTGCATGCAAATATGCTATTACATTCATCAATGCTTAATTTTTGTTTTTGTAAACTATCAACCTTATTAGCAAATGCTTGCATATCCTCATCTACATCAAATTCAATTTTTATGCTATCTTCAACGGCATTTTCTTCCCCTTCATTAAGCTTTAAGTCTTCATCTTTTTTAGTAAATTTCCAAAATTCAAAGATACTCTTTTTATGTTCATCAATTTCATCCAAATACTTTTTAGCATTATCAACTTTTTTGCTTAAATATTTTAGCTTATTTTCTAATGCTTTAATATCGGCGTTTATATTTTTTAATTTTTTCTCTACTTCTAAATATTTTCTGTAAACTTTAATTAAATCTGATAAATTATAATTTCCTGTTATATTATAAATATCAACGTTTTCTATTATTTCATTATCTTCTAAAATTTCATCATCATCTATCTCTTCTTGTTTATCAGATATTTTCACTTTATTCATTTTTAGTTTTACTTCATTAATTTTTAATGATTTATCTGGCTTTTTTAAGAAAAATTTAAGCCTTTTAAAAAAACTTTTTTTACAATCCAGAAATAGTACAATTTGTTTTTCTTGATTTCTATATATTTCATTTAAATTATCTATTTCAGCATTTATGTTTTTTAATTTTTCATCACCATGTTTAAAATCTTTTGTACATTTCTTAATTTTCTCTATAATAACTTTTACTTGATTTTCAATAAAACTACTCAAATTTTCCATTTGTATAATTTCATTATCATATTCAAATCTTAGTCTTCCTAAATCATCAATCACAGGAATAAATTTATAATTAGCTTCTGTGTTTAATATAAATAGAGCTTTTAATAAAGTATACTCTATTTCGGCACTATCCTTAGAATCTATTTTAATTATATATTTGCTTGTAAATCCTTCCTTTATCTTCGTTTCACCAGTTACATATAATATATTACTTTGATCTAAATTTACTTCATAAATTTTAGGCCATGTTTTTGTAAACAGCCATATATAATTTTCAATATCAGTTAACTGCTCTCTTTTTAATAAATCTTCTGAACAATCTTCTTTACAAATTGGTACATATATTTTTTCATCTGAATTTTCTATTTTCTTTTTTATTAAATAAAAAAGTACTGATGTTTCTCTATCTCTTGCTGGAAAAAGCATAAAATATCTATTGCTTTCCTTTGAATAATATATCTGCCATAAATAATTTTTTTCAAATTTTATAAAATATGGAATATGCTTTTCAAACTCTTTTTGCATATTTTCAATTTCTTCTATATCTTTTATTTTTGCATAACTCAATACTTCTTCAAACTGCTCTCTATTTTCTTTTATAAATTCATTAATTGACTTAGCAGTTGTGTATCTTTCCTTTATATCTGTTGTTCTATCAGTGTAACTAATTAAAATATCAATATCTTTAATTGGTACATATCTATACACTTTATAAAGCATATTATTATCATACGATTTAGTAATATTAAATTCAGGTTTACTATTTTCTAAATTTTTATTTTCTTCGTTTAAATCTAAACCTATATATTCTAATACTTCGCTTGACAACTTAGTACCTCCTTAATTAAGTCATCTAATTCCATTATCTTGTTATAATTTTTAGCTCTTACTTTTATTTTTCTATTAGTTAGCTCATCTTTGCCAACTGTAACTATGTATGGTATTTTTAAATCTATTGCTTTGTATTCTTTATTTTGCACATTTGTATCTGAATTATCAATTTTTGCTCTTATCCTATTTTCTAGAAGTTTAGCTTCAATCTCATTTAAATAGTCCTCATATTCTTCTCCTTCAGGAATAATTGAAACTTGCAGAGGTGCTATCCATAAAGGAAATTCTCCTTTATATTTTTCTATAAGAATACTTAACAAATTCTCATAACTTCCAACACAAGTTATATGCATATAAATTGGAAAATCACTCTTATTTTCTTTATTTGCATAAGTTAAATCAAATCTATGTACTATTTCAAAATCTATTTGCAAACTTGCAAACTCTTCATCTTTATAATAAATTTGAATTAATGGTCCATACATTTTTGCTTTTTTATCTATTTCATAAGGGATTTTTAAATTATCTAATGCATTTTTCATAGCTTTTGTAGTTGTATCCCATTCTTCAATAGTTCCTATATATTCATCTTTTTTTCTATCATCCCAAGTTGAAATACAAAACTTTACATCCAACCCTAATCTTTTTATAAAATTTCTCTGCATTTCTAAAACTTGTATTAATTCTTTTTCTAAAGATTCATTTGTTGTGAAAATGCTTGCATCAGATAGTGTAAGCTGTCTGGTCCTACTAATTCCTTTTATATCTTTTTCATCTCTATAAACAGAACTTGTTTCACAATATTTTATTGGAAAAGATTTATAACTTCTTGGCTTTGTCTTATAAATGGTACAATGAAAAGGTTCTACATATGGTCTTAGAACAATAGCGTTTTCTTCTTTTTCTTCTTCTTCTCCATCATTTGATTTTATTATAAACATCTCTTCTTTTTCTTGTTCATATCTATCTTGTATAAGATAAAGCTCTGCTTTTGATACATTTGGAGTTCTAACTATTTCAAAACCATTTTTTTCTTCTTCTTTCTCAACATAGTTTCTAATTATATTAATTACTTTTGCTCCATTAGGTAAAATAATTGGAAAGCCTTTACCTATATAATCAACATAAGTATATAATTCTAATTCTTTCCCTAATTTATTAATTTCGGATACTTTCAATTTTTAAAATTCTCGTATAATTGTTTTTATTGCAATGTACTAATTTATATACGAATTCTCCTTTCTTTCGTTCAAACTTTCGTACTCATTATAACATTGACATATAAAAAAAACAAGGTACAAACTCTAAATTGTATCTTGTTTTCTTTTAAAATATATTCTTTTTTATGTGCATTTATCATTTATATTTCTTACATTTTTTATATGCATTTATTTTATAATTTAAATCCTTTTATCCTTTATATTCTCCACCATTAATATGCATTACTTGACCTGTAACATAAGATGAATCTGAACTTGCTAAGTATATAAATAAAGGGGCTATCTCAAAAGGCTGACCTGCTCTACCCATTGGTGCGTTAGAACCAAGTGTTGGTATTTTTTTCACCTCACATACTTATATTCCTAAAATATAACTTTTGTGAATAAAAAAAATTCCCAAGTACAAGTCTAATTAAACTTTTTCCCTGAGAATTTTTGACTTTAAATTATTTTCTATATTCGTCTATTTCTTCTTTTAAATTTTTTATAAATTCGTCTTTATCTATAGCACCTAAGTCTCCTTGTTTTCTATCTCTTACAGAAACTTTATTTTCTTCAATTTCTTTGTCTCCTACTATTAGCATATATGGAACTTTTGCAAGTTGAGCTTCACGAATCTTATAACCGGTTTTTTCTGACCTATCATCAACTTCAACTCTTATTCCTAATTTTTTCATTTCATCAGCTAGTTTATTAGCATATTCATGATGTCTATCTGTTATTGGAAGAACTTTAACTTGTACAGGAGCAAGCCATGTTGGAAGAGCACCTTTTGTTTCTTCTAATAAGAATGAGATAAATCTATCTGATGATCCTAATATTGCTCTGTGGATAACTACAGGTCTATGTTCTTTACCATCTTCACCAATAAATGTTAAATCAAATCTTTCTGGTAAAGCAAAGTCTAATTGGCATGTTGGAATTGTTACATCATGATTTAGTGCTGTCTTAATTTGAATATCAATTTTTGGTCCATAGAATGCAGCTTCACCTTCTGCTTCATAGAAGTCAATATTAAGTTCTTTTAAGATTTGTCTTAATTGTTCTTCTGCTGTCTCCCACATTTTATCATTATCAATGTATTTTTCTTTATTCTTTTTATCTCTTAAAGATAATCTATAAGAAAATGCTGATGCTGGAAATCCAAAATCTTTTTGATATACTTCAACTATTAAATTTAAAACACGTCCTACTTCTTCTTTTATTTGATCTGGTCTTACAAATAGATGGGCATCATTTTGGCACATTTCTCTAACTCTTTCTAGTCCACATACTGCTCCACTATTTTCATATCTAAAGTCATGTGCAAGTTCACCTATTCTTAAAGGTAGGTCTTTATATGAATGTAAGCTGTTTTTATATACTAGCATATGATGAGGACAATTCATTGGTCTTAAAACCAATTCTTCATTGTCCATTTTCATAATTGGAAACATATCATCTTTGTAATGATCCCAGTGTCCACTAATTTTATAAAGTTGAGTATTAGCTAAACTTGGAGTATAAACATGTTTGTATCCTAAAGCTATTTCTTTATCTTGAATATATCTTTCTAATAACCTTCTAATTGTAGCTCCATTTGGTAAATATAGTGGAAGTCCTGAGCCAACAAGTTCATGAGTCATAAATAATTCTAGGTCTTTTCCTATTTTTCTATGGTCTCTTTCTTTTGCTTCTTCTCTAAGTTTTAAAAATTCTTCTAATTCACTATTTTTTGGAAAAGAAATTGCATATATTCTCTGAAGCATTTTGTTATGTTCATCACCTCTCCAATATGCACCTGAATTAGACAAAAGCTTAACTGCTTTTACTTTTCCTGTGCTCATTAAATGTGGACCTGCACAAAGGTCAGTAAATTCACCTTGTTTATAAAAAGATATTTCTTCACCTTCTGGAAGATCATTTATTAATTCTTGCTTATAAGGTTGATCTTTCATTAATTCTAGGGCTTCTTTTTTTGGAAGAGAAAATCTTTCAATCGGTAAATCTTCTTTAATTATCTTTTTCATTTCTTCTTCTATATTTGCTTTGTCTTCATCTGTAAAATTATTTTCTACATCAAAATCATAGTAAAATCCTTCATCTATTGATGGACCAATTGCAAATTTAGTATCTGGAAATAATCTTTTAACAGCTTGTGCCATAATATGCGATGTTGTATGCCAATAAGCCTTCTTTCCATCTAAATCAGAATCAAATGTTAAAATTTCTACATTGCAATCTTCATTTAAATTAGTTCTTAAATCAACAACTTTGCCATTTAATTTTGCACAAGTTGCTACTCTTGCTAGTCCTTCACTTATAGATTTTGCTAAATCAATAATACTTACTCCTTGTTCTACTTCTTTTATAGAACCATCTTTTAAAGTTACTTTTATCATAATAAATCCTTTCTATATGTTCCTGAGATTTTTACATAAAAAAATCCCAGAACATATTTTTTAATATGCTCTGGGGTACTATCTATATAGTACGGTTCCACCCGGATTTTTTACTTAATTTATAGCTTATAACGTAGCTTATGCGTCTAGCTTATTCACTAGCACTATAAGAAGTTAGTTTTTCAAATATGTTTTCTTAAGTTAGCTTTCAGCCTATGACTAACTCTCTCTTTAAGTAACCTCTATTTTACTTTTCTCCTATTAGCTTTGTTAAAATGATTTAACTAATTTTTATTATAGCCCTTTTTATTAGTAATGTCAACCGTTTTTTAGCATTTTGTCGAAACCAAAAATTAACTTTACAGAATTGCATTAAAATTTTTACTTAATCAAATATTTTTCGATTAATGAATAATTTTAAAAAAAGTGAAATGAATACAGCGCTTAATTCATTTCACTTTTTATAATTTTTTACTAAACAAAGCTGTTTGCTTTTTATAAATATTATTAAAATCAAACATATTTAGGAAGATTAATTAAACTTTTTTCCATAAAATGTCAAGTCCATCATCTTCGATTACTTTGTCTTCAAATTTTTCCTTCTTACCTTTACCAGAAGTTTTAGCTTTCTTTTTATTTTCTATCTCTATTCTATCTAGCCATAAGAATGATAAGAATGAAACTAAAGTAAATATTTCATCAATAAATATACATATAGCTAATGTATTAATTACTGATATATCTGCATTTACTAGTTCTATAGTATGGCTAACCAATAATGTTACAAAGCAAAGTAATGTTATACAAATTACTGTGTTAGTTTTGTTATTTTTTGATAGATATAAACATAATAAAAATAATACTAACGCTGAAATTAAATAAAATGGCTGTGTAAAATCGATAATTGGCATAATTATTTCCTCCTTTGTTAATCTAGAAATATAATACATTATTTATATTTATTTTTCAATATTTTTTGTGTTAATTTTATATTACATTATTATTACATAAAAAACATTTTTTGATTAATTTCTTCTTATTTTTATCTATAATATTATATTTATGCATGTTTGAAATATAATATTAATTATCCTAACTTTTTTTCAATTAAATCTACTAATTTTTTTGCCTCTTTTGTTATATATTCCTGATCTTCTCCTTCTATCATAACTCTTACTAAAGGCTCTGTTCCAGATGCTCTAATAAGCACTCTACCATTTTCTGAAAACTCTTCTTTTAATCTCTCTATCTCCGAATTAATTTCCGCATCTTTTTCATATTTATCTATATTTTCTCTTGAAACTTTTGCATTTATTAATACTTGAGGATAAATTTTTATTATTTTAGCTAGTTCCGAAACTTTTTGTTTTCTTATTAAAGTTACCATAATTAGCATTAAAGATGTTAATATTCCATCTCCTGTTGGATTATAATCAAGAAAAATTATGTGCCCTGATTGTTCTCCTCCTAAATTATAGTCTCCTTTAATCATTTCTTCTAATACATATCTATCTCCAACTTTAGTTTGCTTTAATTCAAATTTATTCTCTTTGCAAAATTTACTAAGCCCTAAATTACTCATAACAGTAGCAACTATTGTATTATTTTTTAGTTTATTATTTTCACTTAAATATTTTCCTATTATTGCTTGCATTATATCACCGTCAATCACATTACCATTTTCGTCAACTGCTAAACATCTATCTCCATCTCCATCATAAGCAATTCCTAAATTGCATTTATTTGCTACTACAAACTTTTTTAGCATATCTAAATGTGTTGAACCACAATCTGCATTTATGTTTATTCCATTTGGTGTATTATTTATAATATAATGTTTAATTCCAAGAGCTGTATAAACTTTATCTGCAATAACAGAAGTTGCGCCATTAGCTGTATCTATTGCAACTACAAAATTTTCTTTATCAAGATTTTCGTAAATATCTTCAAAATTTTTTCTAAAGAAATATAAATATTCATCAAGTAAATCTTCTCTATTTTCCGATACTCCAATTGCATGACTTGGAGCTTTTAGCTCTTCTACCTTTCCAGAATCTAAAACCTCTTCTATTTCTTCTTCAATACTATCAGGAATCTTTGTTCCCTTATTACTAAAATACTTTATTCCATTAAAATCATAAGTGTTATGTGATGCAGATATTACCACACTTGCATCTGCTTTTAACTTCTTAGTTAAATATGCAACTCCTGGGGTTGGTATAACACCAAGTAACTTTACATTTGCACCATAACTTAAAAATCCTGCTGTCATGGCACTTTCAATAAGTGTTCCTGAAATTCTTGTATCTCTTCCTATTAATATTGTTGGAGCCTTGCCTTCTGAATGTTTTGCTAAAACATAAGCTCCAGCTTTAGCAACTCTGTATACAAGTTCTGGAGTTAATTCTGTATTCGCAATTCTCCTAATCCCATCTGTTCCAAAATATTTCATATATTATTTATTATTCCTTTCTCAATAAAAAATTTTTAGTTCTATTAGTTATTTGCATAATATCAATTTTTCATACTGTTATATTTTTATTACATTTTATTTTGAAAATTTACTTTTTATTCTATTTACTATAGGTTTTATTATTTTATAATTATTTGCAACGCTATATGCAACCGCAACTATTAATGATATTATACTTATTATCCAATGTATTGGCATTGGTAAAAAATATTTTGTATAATATGCATAGCATACGAATATCATTATTATTGTAGGTCCAAGAACTTTTAATTCCTTTAAATTTATATACTTTTTTAATTTATTTTTTCTATAATAATAAACAATCAAATCAGCTATCAACGTTGAAAAACATGCTGCATATATTCCTATAAATTTTACTAAAATTAAATCAATGACTAAATTAATAGATGCTGCAACTAGAGTTGTTGTTCCCATTATCTTTGTATCTTTAAATGCTGCAAATATACCTCCATAATAACTTGATAGATTCGAATAATATGTAGAAATCATAATAATTGGTATATATACATAAGCTTCATTATATGTTTTATTAATTAATATTGGAAATGCAAAAGGCATTATAGCAATTAAACATATCGTAACCGAAAAAAGTATTCTTTTTGTGTCGTGATATATACTATTGTAATAAGCTTCTTTATTATCTTCCTTAGTTATTCTTGCTGCTGATTCTTTCCACGCAGTATAAAAATATCCATAAACAACATTTATAATATTAGGAAATTTGCTTGCCATTGCATATATTCCATTAGCTGCAGAATTTATCATTTGTATTAAAATAATTCTATCTGACATATTTATGATATTCCAAGAAATGCTATTTGGAACTAATGGTACCGAATAGTGAACCATTTCTTTCATAAGCTTTTTATTGAATTTTCCAATATATTTCCAAAGCTTTAACATAGCAAAAATTGTAACTGCTGTTGCAATATTTGCTATTGTGTTAGACCAAAGTAATCCTTCAGCTCCTGATTTTAAAAATACTATAAATATGATGTTTAATATAATTGTTCCTATTCCTAAAATAAAATTAGATAAAGAATACAATTTTATTTTGCTTAATCCTCTTGCGAGTGCATTACTTAATCCAATGAAAATATTAGAAATTACAAACATAATGAATGCAAAAATAAACATTCCACTATAATCTGAAAACAAATTTAAAGCGATTATTGCCAGTGGTACAAACGCTACTACTCCTAAAACAGTATAAATTATAGTTTGACTGATAATTCTTTTTTCTTCACCTTTATTTGTAGCATCTATTAAAAATCTAAACATAGATTCTTCCATTAATAAAGTTATTAGTGGACATAGAAATAAAGACACTGTACATACAAAATCATAACTTCCATATTCTGCTGGACTTAATTTTGATGTATAAAGTGGAAGTAATATATATGAAATTATTTGTGTGCTAAGTTTTCCTATTGCTATTATCATTGTATTTTTAACTAATTGTTTCTTTTGATTCATATTTCTCCTATCAATTAATTATTAAATTTTAATCATTTGCTACAGTTAGTTTACCATCTTTTATTATTTTTTTATTATATTACTTATTTCTTTATTTAGTTTTTTATTAAATTCTTCTTTATTGCTTTTATACTCTTTTGGTGTAAAATCTTTTTCTATTAATTTTTCTAAATCATCAAAGTTTTCTAAAGGAATTATATATCCTTCATCAGCAAATGTTCTTAAAATCTGTTCTTGGTGGTCATTTACATGTTCTTTATATTCTTTTTTTCTTGCTGAAACTATCATTTTTTTATGCATTTTTAATCCTGCAATAATAGTTCCGACTCCTGCATGAGTTATTATTACTCTTGCTTCTTTCATATATTTGTTGAATTCATCTTGCGTCATAAACTTATGAATTTCCATTTTTTTAGATTCAAATTCTGTTGAACCTACTTGAGCAACAATTTTTTCATTTATATCTAATTTTTCAACAGCTTCTAAAAGCCTTCTAAAATGTTTATCCTGAGTTCCTAATGTTACAAAAATCAATAAATCCACCCCCAGTACTTTGCTTTTGGGTAAATCTTTTTCATTTCTTCCCATTGAACAACAAAGGTATCTGCTATTGGATAGACTAATCTTCCAGCAAGTGTTTTAGTATTTCTATTTGCAAATGTTTCTATCCATATAACTTTTGCTCTAAATAATTTTGCTATATAACACATTGGAACCGCTGTATGAGTTCCTGTTGTTACAACTACCTTGGGTCTTATTTTTAAAAATAAAATTAAGCTTATAAAAAAGTTAAATAATAATATAAAAAAATATCTGATTGGTGTTCTTCTTGTTCCATAAAGTAAAAAATGAGCTTTATCTCCATACTTTTCTTTTAAATCTTTATCAGATTCTGATTTTTCTGTTACCACACTATAATCATATTTTTCAAAATCAAGTTGCTTTAGCTCGCTTAAATGTCCACCTTTGCTTGATATGAACATTACTTTTACCATTTAAACTTTTTCCTTTCTACTGTTTATCTATACATTTTTTTATTTATAACCTTATTTTATATACTTATCATATTATACACAAATTTCGTTTGCTTGTAAATAAAATTAATTAAATCATATTTATGCTTTTTACTTTTTAATTATTTACAAAAATGTAATAGTAATGTAAGTAATATGTTATTGTTTAAGAATTTTTGTAATGATAAAATTTAAGTAAAATAAAAAAATATTTTCAAGAGGTTTTATAATAATAATGGATGCAAATGATTTAAGAATTTGTTTGCAAAATTCTGATAATAAATTAGCTGTTTTTTCAAATCCCAAATTATTTGAAGAATATAGATTAACTGTAAATGATTTATGTCAAATACTTTCGGATTTTTTTACTGATGCTGAAAAAGCCACCGTATTAATGCATCCTAAAATAAAAGGACTTCGTGGCAATTTAAAAATGTCTATATTAAATACAATTAGTGATAACAATATAAAAGCTAAAGTTTTGTTAGATAAAGATTTTTCTAATGATTTTTATTCTTCTGACATTGTTAATTTATGTAGCAGTATGGACAATAATACAAAGAAGATGTTAATTCATAATGAGCAATTTGTTAAAGAACATCTTGTAGGAAATAATTTATGTAATCTAATTTTAACTTTAGATGATGATTCTAAAATTGAAATTTTAAAGGATAATAGCTTTTTATCTAATGAATTATCTTCTTTTTATGCAAAAAATATTGAACTATCTTTATCTGATGATAAAAAAATTGAATATGTTTTAGAAAATTCTTCTATTAATGTTAACCATAAGATTGAAATTCTTTCAAATATTAGTGCTGAGAAACTAAGTACTTTCTTAGTCAATCATCAAGATTTTTTAGTTCAAAATGATTTATCTGCCTTTTCTATTACAAAAGAATTAAGTGTTAATAGTCAATTAGATCTTGCTAAACTCTTACCTATGCTTAATTTGCCAACAGAAGAAAAGCTAAAAATCATTGCTACATTTAGTGCAGAATCTAAAGAAAAATTAATAGAAATGAATGCTCTTTCTGATGAATATAAAGGTCCTTTATATGTTGAAACTTCTTTTAATGGAGCAATTAAAAATATAGATTCTGACATTTCCAATTATAAAGGTTTAGATGATTTAATAGTAATCGAACCTGAAAATTTCACTAATGAGCAAAAAGCTAAATTATTAAAAATATGTGAAATTTGTCCTAATCTTTCTGTCATGAATAGAGTTGGAGGATTTCCTTCTTATTCTTATGGAAAAGAATATATAGAAGGCGAAAAATGGATTGCATCTGTAATTAGTTCTATTAACCCAGAATATACAGATGCACAAAAACTTGCTTTAATAGATAATGCTATTGGTAAAAAAATTAGTTATACACCTAACTTTCATACAGAAGTGTTTAATGGAGATTCTAATACTCCAAGAGCTTTATGGAAAATAATTTCTAATGAACATGGTATATGTAATGGAATAGCGACTCTTGAACAATATATGCTTCAACAAGTTGGAATTAATAGTAAACCCATTATTACTAAAAATCATGCTTTTTTGGAATTAATAAATATTGAATTACCAACTGAAAATAATGAAAAAATTAGAGGAAATACTTTAATTGATCCAACTTGGAATTTAACTAATCATAGATTTAATGGTTTTCCTAACTGTTTTTGTTTAAGTTATGAAGATATTAGAAAATTTGATATTGACGCAAATGGATTAGATCAAGAATGTCATAAATATGATGAATTACTTCAAGATCAAACTATCTCTTTAGATGAGCAAAGTCTAAGAAATATATTTGTAAGTGTCGATTTAGCTAATAAAGATGGATTTTTCCCAATAGGAGATTTTTTTAATAAATCTGATTCAATTTATGAAGAATATCCAAATGATGTAGATAATATTATTCTTAAAAATTTTGAACTACTTAAGGAATACTGTCCAGAGTTTGCAACCTGTCAAAACTCTACAATGTCAATATTGTCTCAACTTATTGACCCTGAAAAATTAAATATGAATAAATGTATTTTTGATATTGTATATGATAAATCTGACAAATCTAAAAATCCTGTTATATATTCTTACATGGACTTAGGCGAAAAAGGAAAAAGATTTTTCTATGCTGATCAAGATAAATCTGAATTTGTTAGAGTAACTCAAGAAGAATTTGAAAATAAATTTGAATGTTATGACTCAGATTTGCAAAAATCTAATGGTAAAAGACCTTGGGAACAAAACATTGAAATGGAAGCTAACAGTTTATCTCAAAGTTCTGGCACTATTTCAAAGGATATGAATAATAGATCTTCTGATGAACCTGATTTAGATGATTTATAAAAATTTTAAGATAGAAAGGAAAAATTGTTATGAATATTTTTAGCAAGTTCTTCTCTGCTATAAAAAATTTATTTCATAAAAAAAATGATACAAAATATCTAGAAGCACCTAAGGTTACAACAGATAATACCCAAAGGGATGATTTTTTAGATTCCTTAAAGGTTAATCTTGTAAAAAGAAGTAAAGTAAGAGTTGAAACTATAATCTGTCCTGGTGATGGTTTGGGATTTCAAAAAACTCATTCTTAAATAAAAAGCTCAAGATGTAGAAAAAATCATCTTGAGCTTTTTATTTTTAATTACATTTTATCTGGTACTTCAATTCCTAAAAGTTTTAATGCATTTGTTAATGTAACTTTTGTCATATAAGTCAAATAACATCTTGCATTTTGGCTTTCTATATCATTACTTATTATCTTATTTTCATTATAAAATGAACTGTATGCACTTGCAACATCAATACTATATCTTGCTAAAATAGATGGTTCATTTTTTTCCATACTACTTATAATAATTTTATCAAAATTTTCAATTAATTTTATTAATCTAATGCTAGCATCATCTTTAAGAATATTTACATTTATATTATCATTATCTATGTTAATATCATCATTAGCATTAGAATTATCTAAATTATTTTTTATGTTATTTGGATTAAATTTAGCCTTTTCTAGAACGCTTTTTGTTCTAACTGTCATGTATTGAATATATGGACCTGTTTCTCCATTAAAATTAAGTGCTTCTGCTAAATCAAAAACTTGATTTTTTATTCTAGATTCTTTTAAATCTTCAAATATGACTGCACCAATTCCAACTTGTTTAGCTACTTTCTCTTTATCTTCAATATTTTTTTCTTGCATTATTTCTTTTGACTTTGATATTGCTTCATCTAATAAATCTTCAACTTTTACAAAATTTCCCTTACGAGTAGACATTTTTCCTTCTGGAAGCATAATCATTCCATAGCTTACATGTACTAAACCATTTGTATATTTTTCATCTAAATCAAGATATTTTGCAACTTCAAATATTTGTTTAAAATGTAAATTCTGTTCTTCTCCAACAACATATATACACTTATCAAAATCATAAGTTCTCGCTCTATAAAGAATAGCTGCTAAATCCCTTGTTGCGTAAATTGAAGACCCATTTGCTTTTTGAATAATACAAGGGGCTTTTATTCCTACATCTTCTAAATCAACAACCTTTGCACCTTGTGAATCAGTCAATTTTCCATTTTTATTTAATATGTCTATTACTTCTTGCATTTTGTCAGAATAAAAAGACTCTCCATTGTATGAATCAAATTTAACATTAAGTAAATCATAAATTCTTTCAAATTCTCTCATACTTAAATCTTTAAATTCATTCCAAAGCTTTACGCAATACTCATCTCCTTCTTCCAACTTTTTGAAAGTTGCTCTACATTCTTCTAAAACTTTTTCATTTTCTTCACAAAGTTCATTTATTCTTTTATATATTTCTGAAAGTTTGTCTATTGGATTTTCATTTAAATCATATTCCTTTCCCCATCTTTTATAGCCTTCAATTAACTTGGCAAATTGAGTTCCATAGTCTCCTAAATGATTTAAACTAATTGTTTTATATCCACAATTTTTATAAATATTCTTTAATGAATTACCTATAATGGTTGTTTTTAAATGCCCTATATGAAAAGGCTTTGCAATATTAGGTGAGGAATATTCAACTAATATTGTTTTTCCCTCTCCTATATTTAACTTGCCATAATCCTCTTTTTGTTTATTAAATTTTTCTATTGCATTTTCTACAATTTTAGCTTTACTAATAAAGAAATTTAAGTATCCACTAACTGATTCTATTTTTTCTATAATACTTTGTTTATCATCAACTTCATTATTTGTAGCATTTACATTATTTACGTCTACAATTCTCTCTCTTAGATTATCAGCTATCATATTAGGTGCTTGTTTTAAAATTTTTGCAAGTCTAAAACAAGGAAATGCATAATCTCCTTTTTCTTCTTCTTTTGGAATCTCTATATAATTTTTTATTTCATCTTTACTAATTTCAGTACTATCTAATACTTTAAATATCATTTCTGAAATTATCTCTTTAAAATCCATTTCTTTTCCACCTTAAATATTTTTTCTCATTACTACGCTATTTACTAACTTCATACACTATTTAGTATACAACAATAAAATCTATTTGTCTATTAATTTATTAGTTTTTATCATAAAAATAAAGTATAGTTAGAAATTCCCCCAAGACAACGTCTTGGGGGAATCAAATAGAGATATAAACTATTAAGTCAGCTTAATTCCGACTTATTTGGCAGTTTATTCATCGGCCTTCTGAGAATGTTCTTTCTTTCCCAGAAGTGTATCAATCATCAGATAACCCATAACAGGGTTGTTAGAACCTGCCATATTGCCGCCCATCATGGACGACATGAGCAACAGCTTCATCGTGTCATCATCGCCTCCAAGCTTATCCTTGAAAAGCAACAGAGGAAGGAGCTGATTCATCTGGCCTCCGTCTTCTTCAGAGGTCATCATGGAAGACATAAGCAACAGCTTCGTCATGTCATCATCTCCTCCAATCCCATCCTTGAAAAGGAACAAAGGCAGGAGCTGATTCATCTGGCCTCCGTCCTCGCCAGTCTGACCGCACATTGCCGACATAATGGCCAGCTTTTCTACATCCAAGTCATCTCCCAGGTTGAGTGAATCGCTGAGGGCAATAACCTTCGAGTAGCAACTGAAGCCCAGAATGTTCTTGATGGGAACGACGTTCTTCATCTCGCCAGTTCTCGCAGACAAGGTCTGAGTCGGTGTCTTGGTCGTCGCAACCTTAGTTACAAAATAGTACTCTCCGTTGTCCTTGATAAGATCGCCCTCGCTGAGCTGGGTAGTGGGCAGAATGAAGATAGGCAGATTGCCGAGCTGAATGTCGCCGACATCAGTGATTTCCTTCTTCTTCTTGTCATAAATCCGCCAGTTGTCGCCGTTCTTGACAGCAACGCCCATAAGGGTACTTGTAATGTTCTCGTCCTTGTTGGGACCAAACTCCATGTTTACGTTAAAAATGTTTTTTGCCATAGCTGTATCCTCCTTATTTTCTTTTACCTGTGACTGCCTAGAAACTTGTTTTTTACTAGCAACAGCATCTTCTCGCTCTTTTAAAGCAAGTTCTTTGCTGTCAATAGTCTGTTCGCGCTCTTTTAAGGCCTGTTCCTTGCTATCAATAGCCCGTTCGCGCTCTTGCAGTTCTTTTTCCTTTTGTGCTAAGGTTGCAGTTTTTGAAAATTGATTGTATTGTGATTGATCAAATTCAAATCCGAATGTGATTTTCATGTTGCGTTTATCACCTTCGTCACCCAACTTGACACAAAGACATTTTCTTCTGTACATGCAACTTGAGCATTCGTAGCTTCCCACATCACAATCCGCAGTAAACGGTACTTCAAAAGTGACAGTTGGAGCATTTGTACTTTCAATTATAGAAGAAATTGGAATCTTTCCACTAATTGATTGATTTGCCCTTTTGCACATTTTCACAGTGGAATAGTAACAGTAGCCATTACGGAAATAAATTCTATAATCGCCTTCGTTACAACCATATGGTGCGTTAGAACATTCTAATTTAGCTTGATAGTCAAACGAATCATAAAATTCTAACCTATACCCAAGTTTCCACTCGTGCCATTCTCCACAATAGGGACATCGGAAGCGCTTTGGTACAAGACTTAAAAGCCTTTCATCCATAAAGTTTTACCTCCTGCTTGTAGAATGGTGCCGTTAATAGTTTCTTATCTCCTTTCTAAAGAGTGTATTCGTGCATATACACTTTTAGGCTATCAAAGTCAATTTGCCTTTGATATATATCACACTAATACCGAATTATATTATACTACAAATTTACATAAAATGCAACTACTTATTAATTTTTCATGTAAAAGCTCTAAGTCATTCAATATAGCCTAGAATCTTAAGAGATTCTAGGCTCCCATTTTAATATTATAAAAATATCAGTTTCCTCTACAATACATAATCTATAAAATTAAAAAATTACGTTATACATCGGAGCGAGGCTGGACGCGAGGCCCAGCAGTACGCAACTTAATCAACCTTAACTCCTACTCTTCTAAATCGTAAACGTTCTTCACATCAGCCCTTTCTTCTATTCGGACACCAGATACTAGAGAAACTACGGGACGCACGCCCAAAACGTGGTTATTATACAACCAGCTTCTTATAAGGCCTCCAAAGTAAACACTTAACAAGTTCTCAGGTTTCTCAGCCGATGGAGACGCTAACCAATATCCGTAGCAACCTCGCCAAATAGCCGTATGAGGAAAAAAAGCCTTGTACTTCTCAATTTCATTTGAACTTGGATTAGAATATTCCGTACCATTTACACACAATCCAAACTTTTGCTCCAGGCTCGTCGCTTCACATCCCAAATAATATCCACTCGCACCCACATCATCAGCTTGAATTTGCTTAAGGGTTTCATCTTCAGCTACAGCTTTATTCCATGCTGCACACCACATCTCTAATGTTGGTCCTCCGATTACAAAATCTATACTTGTCTTCTTACCCGCTGCATTTTTTACTCCTTCCCATGCTGTTTTATTTAATAAGTGTGATACTGCTATTGAGTTATAATCACTAGCACTCGTAAGGCCTTTTAAGTAATATCCATTATGCATTACCAAGTTTAAATCTGCTAAGCCTTCATTTAAAAACGTTGTAGGCGTGCTCCAACCTACACTATATTTACTGCTACTAGAATATTCTATGAATCCATTACTTTTTAATGTTCCATCTATTACTCCCCATTTTTTTAAATTTTCTACTGGTACATAATCTGCTGCTATCAAAAATATTCTATCTTCATTTACATAAAATATTTCCCAATCATTTACTTGTTTATCATCATTTGTATCCAACCCTATATCTACATATTTTCCTTGATATTCTTTTAAATCTTCTGCTATGTCACTACTTCCTATTCCACTTGATGGTGGGTCTGGTGGAGTTTCTCCATTTACTATTTTATCTATCTCTTTTTCTACTTCTCCTAATTTCTCTGTCTCATCTGCCTCTGCTTTTTTATAATTTTCTCCTGCTATCTTTGCTCTTTGAAATAAACCATTTTGGCTCAATGCTGTTGTTAGCGTTACTCCTGCTAATATTAACAATATTATGATTGTTACTACTAATGCTATTAATGTGATTCCTTTTTCCTTATAATTTACTTTCCTCATCTTTCGCTTTCTCCTTCTTTTCTTATTATTTGCTTTTTATATTTATCATTTATATTAATTTTATTATTTATAAAGTATTAAGTCAATACTTTATGATACTTTACTTCTATATGTTTTATTAAGTAAAAAGATTAATAAAAAAATATAAACTCTTGCAATCCTTTTATCTCAATGATTTTGCAAGAGTTTATGCTTAACTTTCTTTACGATTTTGTAATAATTTTTATATTTATTTTACTTCTATAATTAGCTTTATTTTGCTATATTTTATATATATTTATTTTTTATTAATCTTTTTAATTAATAATATTTTTAACTTTCCTAGAATCTAAAGAGATTCCATACTTTTATCGTTACAAGCTACTACTTATAATCATTTTGTTATTTCCCATGATCCATCACCACATTCAACGAGTTGGATACTAGAGCCAAGAGAAACAAACGGGCATACAAAAAAACCGCAAAACCCTATCTATACAACCAATAGAATCAAACATAGGCTGACCCGACAACACATTACCTAGGACACAATCCAATCCAAATTTCGCCTTATCATCAGGCGTTTTACCAAAAGCGAAACGAGACGCAACCCAAAATCCACTATTCATACTAAAAAGCAAATCATCCAACCTATTATCATCAAAATATACTCCATCATATTCAACCAATTGAATAAAATTACCATTAACTGCTAGTTTTATCCCTGCTTTTCCATATCCTTCTTCCTCTTTACTATGACTTATCGGTATTTGGAAGCTAGAATCACTCGATACTTCGGTTTCACTAGGTCCGATTCCATTTGTTGTTAATTTTTTTTCATCTATTTCTGAACCATTTTCATATGCATATAGTTTTGGATAATATACATTTTCTCCTGTATATTCTTTCGTTCCTTCTACCTCTATAAGTTGTTGTACTGTTGCTCTCCCAGAATCATTTAGATGCTTTTCTATATCTTCTATTTTTATATTCCTTGCTGTTACTCCTAATGAATTATTACTATACTGTCTTGCACATATATCATTTAAATAATATACTCCATTTGTATATCCTATCGCTCCTCCAAATGCTACTCCTCCATGTTTATTTCCTTCACTCATATCTAAACCTGACATCATTTGATTGAAATAGTCTGCCCCATCTTCTGCTATACTCGTACATACTAAATCTACACTTCCATCATCATTTATGCTTAGTACCTGCCATGTTGCATCCCTTACTTGTGCAATTGATTGTTTCTTTTCTGTATCTAATTTATATGTTCCATCTTCATTTTTAACATATTCTCCATATCCACTATTTTTTCCTTCTAATTCATAGTTGTCTGCATTATCATAAGTATAGTTTACCGTATCTCCTATTTTTAATCCTGTCCTATCTGCTACTTTTCCTCCTGCTAATTCGTCTATTGTTTTCTCTACTTCTCCTAATTTCTCTGTTTCATCTGCTTCTGCTCTTTTATAATTTTCTCCTGCTATCTTTGCTCTTTGAAATAATCCATTTTGGCTTAATGCTGTTGATAGTGTTACTCCTGCTAAAATTAGCAATATTATAATTGTTACTACTAGCGCTATTAATGTGATTCCCATTTCCTTATAATTTACTTTTCTCATCTTTCGCTTTTCTCCTTCTTTTCTTATTATTTACATTTTTTATATTTATTATTTATATTAATTTTATTATTTTTAAAGTATTAAGTCAATACTTTATAATATTTTACTTCTATATATTTTATTAAGTAAAAAGATTAATAAAAAAGTATAAACTCTTGCAATCCATTTATCTCAACGATTTTGCAAGATTTTATACTCGACTTTCTTTACGATTTTGTAATAATTTTTATAGTTATTTTACTTCTATAATTAGCTTTATTTTGCTATATTTTATATATATTTATTTTTTATTAATCTTTTTAATTAATTAAATAAAAAATAATTTTCTAATAATTTGATTTCATAACTAAAATTCTGAAAAACATTAAACTTCTACAATTTAAAAATTATAAAAAAATAAAAATATAATTAATTAGAAGTATCGTGTAGCGATTAACCGAAGCATCGCGAAGGGCGAATGGAGCAAAAGTGGCTTGCCACTTTTAGCGACAACAAGATACAAAAATTAATTATATTTTTATTTTTTAATATTATATATATTTTTTAGGTTTTATATTTTTATTAATCTAAAAAATTATTTACATATCATCTTCATTGTTATTTTGCTTATTTTTATCTTCTTTATTCTTTTTTAAATCTTGAATATTATTTGCATTATTTTGGTTTTCATTGTTTTTAGGATCATTTGTATTATCTTTTATATTATTTTTTTCATTACTATCAGGTTTATATTCTTCGTTTTCTTCTGAAAGTTGTTCTACTTGAGAATCTGTTTCTTCTTCATCTTGATAGCAATGTTGACTGCAACCTTTACAGTCTTTTGCACATTCACTTGCTTCATCCCAATCTAGTTCTATTATATTATGGCATTGTGGACATTCTATTTCATCTGTAGCTTGAGATTCTTCACTAATTATAAAGTCATAATCACAATAAGGACATCTTATCTCAAATTCATAGTCATTATCATGCATTTTATCATAATTGTTTTCCTCATCGTCAATATAAATATCTTCTTCAATTTGTGATATTTTTCTTTCAAGTTTCTTTATTCTATTTAAAGTCATTTCTTGCTTATCTTGTATTCTTATAAGATTATTTGATGAACTGATAAAAAGTGAAACAAGTTCGACTAATTCATTTTTAATTTTAGACTTTTGAGCCTTATCAGTTATGTTAGTTTCTAAATCTTCCATTAACTTATTAAATAATCTGCTTATATCTTCAACCATAAATTTTCCTTTCAACTAGATTCTTTCCATGTATTCACCTGTTCTAGTATCAATTTTTATAACATCCCCTATATTAATAAACATAGGAACATTTATTTCTAAACCATTCTCTAATGTAGCTGGTTTTCCTGAAGTAGTTGCAGTATTTCCTGCAAATCCCGGTTCTGTATATGTTACAGCAAGTTCTATAAACATAGGTGGTTCAATAGAAAATACATTTCCTTTATATGAAAGAATTTTTACATTCATATTTTCTTTAAGATATTTTAAACTTTCCCCAATTTGCTCTTTATTTAAAGGAATTTGTTCATATGTTTCATTATCCATGAAATAGTATAAACCACCATCTTCATATAAATATTGCATTTCTCTCTTATCTATTTCTGCTGATGGAAATTTCTCTGATGGATTAAATGTTTTTTCTAAAACACTTCCTGTTATTACATTTTTTATTTTTGTTCTTACAAATGCTGATCCCTTTCCTGGTTTTACATGTTGAAATTCAACTACTCTATATACATTTCCTTCCATTTCAAATGTTGTTCCATTTCTAAAATCTCCTGCTGAGTATACTGCCATTATTATTTCCCCCTTAATTATTAATTATTCATTTTTTTCCAATATATTTATTTTATACCAAAAAGTGTTAAAAATCAAGCTTTTTAATAAAATATCCTCTCTCTTCCTTTTATTTTTAACTTTTTTATCAAATTTTAATTGGCTTTTTTTCTATTTATATAGTTTTCTAATATATATACTGCTGCAATTGTATCAACTATTTCTTTTTTCTTCTTATTATTTATATCCAAAAAATTCATTGTTCTATGAGCTTCAACTGATGTTAATCTTTCATCTATAAGTTCTATATTTATAGTATTAAAACGAGATTTAAGCTTATGTAAAAAGAGCTCAGTTTCCATAGCTCTTTTTCCTTTACTTCCATCCATATTTATTGGATTTCCTAATACAATACAATCAATATTATATTCTTTAATTAATTCATCTATTCTTTTTAAAATTATTTTGTCGCTCCCGTTTGATACAATTGTTTCTAAGCCTTGTGCAGTTATTCCTAATTCGTCAGTTATTGCTATTCCTGTTCTAACTGTACCATAATCAATTCCTAATTTTCTTCCCATTCTATCTTCCTATTATTTATCTAACTCTATATATTCTTTAACCATTTTTTCTAATAGTTCATCTCTTTCTATTTGTCTTATTAAATTTCTTGCTCCTTTATGACTCGTTATATAAGTTGGATCTCCTGATAAAATATATCCAACTATTTGATTTATAGGATTATATCCTTTTTCTTTTAAAGCTTCATACACTTCTTTAAGAATTTCTTTTGTTTTAACATTTTCTTCTCTTTCAACTTTAAAACTTAATGTTTCATCTGTTGCCATAACATAGCCTCCTTTACAATGTATTTATTGTATTATCATCTGACAAATCTATGTACTCTTCTAATTTTTTAAGTGCTCCATCTAATGAAGTTCCTTTATAATATGTTGAAATTGCAACTCTAATTTTAGGATTTACGACTACATCAACTTCTTCATTATTTGCTACTTGAACATTTCCATTATCATTTATATTTTGTATATTAACATTTTGTCCGTTTTGATTTATCTGCATTTCTTTTTTATAATCTTCTGCAACAGTAATTGGCATATTTTCGATTGACTTTTTTAACCCTTGCATAAAATTATTTACCCCTTGTACATCTGCTCCTGAAAAAACTATTGCAAATTTTGGTCCCATATATCTTACAAATACATATTCCTTTGCTAAATTGTTTTTTACATAATTTGAAACTTCTGTAACTACTTTATCACCTGTTTTTCTGCTAATTTCTGTATTTATATTTGGTAAATTTACTATTTTAAAAATACATATTGCAGATGTTGTATAGCCATCAATTATCTTCTTTCCTTCTCCATAAAGATATTCTTCTGATTTAAGTCCTGAATATAAATCGTCTCTAACTATATTTTCAATTGTTGATTGATTTTCTACTGTTTTTAAGATAGTTACTATATTATTTCTAACTACTTCTAAGATTGTTGTATCTATTTTATCAAATTCATGTGGCATACTTCCTTCAATTATCCAATATCCAATATAAACATTATCTACGTATAATGGAAAAAATATTGCACACTTTGCCCTTCCAAACTCCATCTTTTGGTATGGTAATTTTTCATTTTCATTATCTACTGTTACATATTTAGGTGTTGCTGTCCTAATACTGTCTCCAAATACTGGATCATTCTGTAGATTTCTTAATGTTTCCCAATGCTTTTTGTCAACATTAGATGTTCTTATAACATATTCAGCACCATCAAATACTACAATAGTTGAGTATTTGATGGAATATTTATTTATCAATATATCATTTATACTTTCTAGTTTTTCTTTTATAGAACTAGTTTCTCCTAAGGTATTCATAAATTCTTGCAATACATTTAGGCTAGTTACCCTTTGATTTAGGTTTGAGAAAGTATCTATTTTTTTATGAACTGAATAATTATATATCATTAGAATCATTACAATTATTACTAATAATATTATAATTGCTAATACCAAAAGATATCACCTCTTTATTCTTCTTAAAAATTATTTGTTCTCATTTTGTTTAATGTATCATTTACATTGTTTGAAAATTGTGTTGATTGTTGTGTTTTATATTTTTTGCCACCAAATAATCCATGCTTTTCTTCTGTATTATTTTGTGCATTATTGCTGTAACCACCCGATACAAGTGGATATACCATTCTTCTTAATTCTTCTAGGCTGTTTAAGAAAGTTTGTGAATATCCATTTAAACTTAGATTACACATTGCTATTGATTCAAGATATCTTGCATAAGTTTCTGTTTCAAATGGAATACATACATATTTTATGTTCTGTGCATTAAATAAATCTCTTTGTAATGTCATAGATGGCTCATTATATTTTGACATTCCACCTATAATCATTTTTTCATCTAATTTTTTTAATCTAACATATTTATTAATTATTATTCTTAATTTCGATTCATCCAATGCATTTTTTAATTTCAAATTACTTAAAAATTGCGTTAATGGTTGGATTGTAAATGTATCCATTGATTGTACTAAATATATTTCATTTGATTTTACAAAGTAATCAACATCTGTATCATAATCACAATCTAATAATATTATTTCATAGTTGTTTGATAGTGTTTGCAACATTACATCACTATTTAATATTTCAATTTCATCTGGAAGTGAAGTAAATACTGTTAAATTTTTATTTACATTTAATCCATCTATAATGCCTTTAGATAAGTTTTTCATACTTTCTGTTGCTTTTTTCATTAATGCACTATCGTTATCTGTAAACATATAATATGAATTTTTATTTTTTGTTAAGTCTAATATTGCTGTTTTAATACCACTTTGTGATAATAGTTGTGATAAATTATTTACTATAAATGATATTCCATTTTTGCTAGTTCCTATAAAAGAAACTATTTTTCCATTTCCAGCGATTACATTAGTATTAACATTTGTAGTTGTTTGATTTTGAGTATTCATTAGACTATTATAATTATCTTGTGCATTACTTTGGACTGCGTAACTATTATTATTCGTACTTTGTGAATTTTTCATATTACCATAAGGTGAGTTATTTGTGCTTTCATACATTGATGTATTCATATCACCATAAGGCGAGCTATTTGCACTTTCATACATTGGTGTATTCATATTACCATAAGGCGAGCTATTTGCACTTTCATACATTGATGTATTCATATCACCATAAGGTGAACTATAAGGTGAATTATTTTGATTATATACATTATTTGTATCTTTTGCTAAATCACTATATGGATTGCTATTTATATCATTATTTGTATTGTTTACTACATTTGTATTATTTTGGTTTGTGTTAGTTTCTTCAATATCTAAATCAAATAAGTTATTATCATCAAATGATTTTTCTTCTTTAGTATTATTCGTCTCAGTTGAATTATTATTTAAATTCTCGATATCATTTTCAAATCCTGGCAATATTCCATTTTGACTAGAGTCCATTTCATCTAAATCCATTATGCTATCATCTATTGGATCCATGCTGAATAAATCAACTGCATCGTTGCTTTCTTCTAGACCAGGTAATACATCTTCTTGAGGTATATTAAATGATTGATTTTCTATTCCTTGATTATTATTTTGATTATTATTTTCTACTGCCGTTTGTTCTTGAATATTATTATTTTCATTTAACTCTGTATTTAATGAATTTGGTACATTTTCTAAAGATTTTTTCGAAGGTCTACCTCTTTTTCTTTTCTGCATATTATCCATTGGCTGTATTGTTGGTAATTCAGATATTGCAGTTGATGTATTGTTTATTGTACTTAAACTATTTATTGGTTGAACTACTGGTGATATAATTTTTCTTGGTCTTCCTCTTCCTCTTTTTTGCGCCATTTCCGGAACAACTTTTTCCACTTCATTGTTATTGCTATAAGCATTATTATCTTCGAAATTACTATTTAAATTGTTGTTGTTTCCAAAGTCATTATTTATACTACTAGATAAATTATCATTAAAGTTATTATTCAAATTATTATTATTTGTATTATTTATATTATTTGTATTAGCATTATTTGCGTTTCCATTATATACAAGTCCATTGTTCATATTATTATTGCTAAAATTACTGTTATAATTACCATTATTTGCATTACTATTAAAGTTACTATTATTATTATTATTATTATTATTATTATTTACATTACTATTAAAGTTATTATTATAATTATTATTTAAATTTCTATTATTTTCAAAATTACTATTACCATTGAAATTATTGCCATTATTCATTGTATTATTATTTATTGGAGGTTGCATTTTTTCTTTTACTCCTTGTATATTATTTGTTACTTGTGCATTATTTTGCACTTGGGTATTATTTGGTACATTTTGATTTACTAATCCATTTGATTTAAAATTTTGATTGGTTTTATTATTTATATTAATCGTTGATGGTATAATTACCGGTTTCGAAAGATTTGTTTTTTCTAGGTCTTTAGTTAAAACATCTAAATTTCCCGGCTTTTTAGGACTTTGTCTGTTATATGGAGAATAATTTCCATTTGATAAAACTGTTCCTCCCATCATAAGTTTTCGATAAGTATTTGAATTTTCTTCTAATATACTTTTTACTTCTGCTGGGAAAAAATTAACTATAACTCTTAATTGTGTTTCATTATATTGCTCTGCAATTTTGTCAAAACTTTCTACACATCTTTTTACATTCGAACCTATTTTTCTGTAATGGGATAATATATTTTGAATTTCAGTTTCACTTACATCTTGTTCATTGCTATTTTCATACATTCCAACATCTTCTGATTCAATTTTATAATAAAGTTTAGCTTCTTTTTTATTACGAGGTTTATTAATCAAATTACATACTGTATCAATGCTTCTATCATTTCCGATTATTGCATTATAAATTCCTATCCCAAATAATTTTATAAGTAATCTATCAGCAGTTGATCTTCTATCAGAACATATAAAGATTATTGGAATATCATCTCCTGTAGGTTTTGATGCCTCATCACTTATTCCATCTAATTTTTCAAATAAGAATTTATCAATTGCTTCATAATTATTATTCGAGATAGGTTCTAAATCTTCTCCTATAACTATTGCGTCATAGGATTTATTTTTTTGTAATTCTTTTATTATTGCATTAAAGTAATAAACATTTTTGCTTGTAATTATTTCTTTATATTTTTGTTGATATTTATTTACAACTGATGTTGTAATATTATCATTACTTACTGCAAATAAAATTCTCATTAGTTTAACCCCTCCAACCTTTTACTATGATTGCAAATACCAATGGTAATACTTGACATATAACAAGTAAAGTTATAACAGCAATCATTGTGTTAAATCCTTTGTAATGTGCCTCTAAGTGTCTTATTCCTATAACATATTGGTATATTGCACTTATTGCTATTCCTAAAATTCCAAATGGAATACTATATATTCTAACTTTATTTAAAATATAAGCAACTAATCCATAAGTACTACTGCCATAAGTTTCTTTATAATCTTCTAAAGATTTTAGTTCATTGTCTTTAATTTCTACTAGTTTACTTTTTGTTTCTTCTGGTATTATCTCTCCTGTAGTATTTGCAGCATAGCAAGAACCTATGCAAAATATTCCAAAAATATATGTAAATATTACTAAAGTTATTATTGCCTTTCTCACTATATATTATCCTCCTTTATATCCTATAATATAATACTATAACTTTTACAAAATATCAAGTAAATTTTACAATTTAATCCCCATAATATTGTATTATTTTTTATAATTTATTGTATAAATACATCATCCATCTATAAACCCCATTTGCCCAGTTTTTGTCACTTGCATAAGACTTATTGACTGCAGTTAAAGTTGCTCCTTTGTAATATGTAGCTACTGCTTTTTCACCGTTATATATATCTGTTCCTGCTGGGTTCAAATAATATTTAACTAGAACTCTAGCGACTAAATCTATTCCTTCTGCATAAGTATTAAATGTTGAAGCACTACCAGATGGATCTCTATCATAAGCTCCATATCCAAATAAATTTTTCTTTTTTAATGATATAGATGATGTTCCCCATCCGCTTTCATGTATACCTATTGCTGCTAAAAATACTCCGTTTATATTATATTGTTTTTCTGCATAGTAAAAATAGTCCGCATTTTCTGAAAAAACATTGTTTCTGTCGCTTGAATCATTTCCTAAAATTTTTCTAAATTGCTCTAAACTTAAATTACTTTTTTTATTTAAAAGCATACTAAATCCTAAATCTTGTGTTAGTTCTTCTTTTGTATATTGAATATTGTTTTCGTCTCCATCGCCTAGTCCATTAGGATTATTATATGTTAAACAATCCATTGGTGCCCATCCTAGATATCCATTAAACATAATATAATACCAATCATCTTGTTTAGCTTTTAAGACTACAATATCGCCTGCTTCTATTGTAATAAGTTTTTGTGCATCAAAATTTGGATCAACTCTTACTGCTAATGTATTAGATGTAACTTTTAATTCATCACCAACTATTGGTACATAATTATTTGAATATTGTGCTGTTCCTATTTCTACAATTTTATCAATTGCTACTCTTTTTATTTCTGATGAAATTTGTTCTTCTGAAATAATCTCACCATTTTTATATATTTTTTTTATAATTGCATCTTGACTTCCATCGCTTCCTTCTTGAAGCGTTTGAATCTTTCCCTTAGCTAAAGATTCATTTTGTCTATAAATAGTTGTAAATTCTATATCTTTTTCTTGTTTTTCAATTTTTTCTGTAATTATTTCTGATTCATTTTGAGATATAACATTTTCTAAATCAATCTGCTTTGATTTATTTTGCTTAGCTACTGGTACAATAATTTCTAATGCTGAGGTTGTTGAAACTTGTTTTATCTCATAAGTTTTACTATGTATTTTTTGAATTGCAAAAATAATAGCTATAACTAAAGCTATGGCTATTATTAAAGCACATAAATATCTTGTCCAATTCACTTTTCTCAACATTTCATTCACCTATTACTATTTTACCCTTTATGTTGACTTTTGTCAAATTTTAGGCGTAATAATTTTTTCTTTTGTAATCTATCTACACTTTTAATTTATATTTAATATTATCAATTTTATCATCTAATTTTTTCATAACTAAATGCCTAATCGATTCAATTATCATGCAAAATGCATACATTCCAATTGTCGTAAATATAAAATTTAAGAATAAATATGGACTTGTATAATAATCAGCTTCTTTAAATAATTCTCTAAAAATAGATACATTTATAAAAGTATTTTCATGTATTATGTATGAAGTAAGTGCATAGCTTGATATCTTATTAATTAAATTACTATTTTTTATTTTTATTGCTTTAAATGTTTCAAATAATGCAACTGCACCAATTATTATAAATATACTATTATAATAAAAAGCTTTTGCTGATACAGTTCTAAATACAAATGTAAAAATCGTACTAAATAAATACACCATAAAACTTAACCAAAATGAATTAAAGTCATCATAATAAATTTTTATAAATGCTCCTATTAAATATAAAAATACAAAATTTATAATTCCAAATCCACTATCTTTTACTGGAATATTTGTCCATAAAGTAGGCCAAACTACAAAAAATCCAAACATTATAGATAGCAATATTATATACTGCTTTTTATTTATAGATTGAATTACCTTATTTATATATGGAATAAGTAAATAAAGTATTACATATATTATTATAAACCATTTATCTGTAATTGTTTGTACAAATTTATATACAGCAATCTCACTAAACACTAAATCACGTTTTATAAAAAGCCTAAATACAAAAATTAATATTGCCCAAACTACTGTAAGATAAATTAATTTTAATGGTTTAGATATTTTTATTTCTTTTTTATTGCACATAAAATAACCTGTTATCAATACAAATGTATTTACAGCTACCATTGATGCACTATGCATAAAATTTATAAAATAATAATTAAATGTTCCTTTCTCTGTGTACGCCTCAGCACCGCCCATAAAAGCATTGCAATAATGCACAACTATAACAAGTAACGCTAAAATAATTCTTAATAATTCGAAGTTAGAACTTCTTTCCTTTGTTTTTTCCATTTTTTTCTCTTTCTATATATTTTGGTATATTTTTTATTTCATTTTATTTTTAATATGTCTTTTACAACTTCACTTGCAATAATCATTCCGGCAACCGATGGTACAAATGATATGCTCCCTGGCACTTGTTTTGAACTTGATTCAATATTATTATTTAATTTTATTGGTTCTTCTTTTGAGTACACCACTTTTAAGTTTTCTATATTTCTTGCTTTTAACTCTTTTCTCATTACTTTTGCAAGTGGACATACACTTGTTTTATATATATCAGTTACTTCAAATCTTGTAGGATCTAATTTATTTCCTGTACCCATACTTGATATAATTGAAATTCCTAATTTTTTTGCTTGAACAGCTAATTCAATCTTTGCGGTAACTGTATCAACACTATCTACAATGTAATCCACAGTCTTATCTAGTATTGTTGTATTATTTGGCATAAAAAAATCTTTATATGTTTCAACATTTGCATCTGGATTTATTTCAAGTATTCTATCTTTCTCAACATCAACCTTATATTGTCCTATTGTTTTTCTCGTTGCTATTAATTGTCTATTTAAATTAGTTAAACTAATTTTATCATTATCAACTAATATAAAATTTCCTACTCCTGCCCTTACTAATCCTTCTACTACATAAGTACCTACTCCACCAATGCCAAATACTGCAACCTTACCTTTATGTAATTTTTCGATTGCCTCTTTTCCTATTAATAACTCTGTCCTTGAAAACTGATTAAGCATTTATTTCATCTCCTGATTTTTATATATTATCACATTTTACGGCATTTACAACTACCCTTCTTTTGTTATTATTGTCACAAGTCATAAGAGTAATTATTTTACATTCTGTATTTAAATAATCAGCATTAAAATTAACATTACTCTTTTGAAAAGCATTATTTATATAATCCATTTTTTCATTAACATTAGAAAAATTTTTTATTATTAAATCTAGACTTGGCTCCTCTACATGCACAGAAAATACTTTATAAGTCATCTCTGCATTTTCTGTATAAATGTTAACTTTTACTTCATTTCCTAATTCGCCATTATTTATTTTATGAAGATCTGCAAACATTCTTTGATTTTTCATGTTATGTCCATATATTACAGTATTGTCATCATTAAAATTTGAATTAGTTTTACTATCTACGAAAATGCTTCCTGAAAGACTATAATTTTGATAAATATCTTTTTTTAAATAATAATCATCACTTTTTCCCTGTAAAATCGGATAATTAATATATGTATTTTCAATCTTAATCCACCCTATTACATCCGGATTTATTTCCTTTAATTTAGAAAAATCTATTTTTATATCTTCAGAATTTGATTCATCTTCTGTTACCACATTAACATATAACCCAGTTTCTAATTCCTTAGTTTTCCTATCACTAATAAGCCACATTGTAACATTAAATCCCGAATATAAGAATATACAAATTAGCACAAATAGAATTATATTTATTAATTTATTATCTTTTTTTGCATGTTTTCCTTTTTTATTTGTCTTTTTTCCTTCCATTTATAACCTCATAGATTCTAAAATTTTTATTGTAAATTTAATATACATCTTTTTATATTATTTTGCAATTATAATTTTAAATATTAATATGAATGTAATAATTCATTATAAAAAAGGAAGTAGCTACTTTTTATAGTGGCCACTTCCTTTAAAAACTATTAATTTAATATTTTTCTATTGAGTTTGGATTAAATGAACTCCGGATTACTACCCCATCGTAAACTTTTTCAATAGCAAATTGCCTTTTGAGAATCTTTCCGATTATTTTATCATCGCACTTTTCTGTAAAAAAATGCATAATTACAATCACTCTGCTTTTCTTGCCTTCGCGGATAACATTGTTTGGGTATACAACACTATTACTCAACCTCATTTTTCCGTTCTTTGCCCTAATCGCTGTTTGCTCATAGTCCACAGAGAATTTTTCAACCTCTAATGCTTTAGCAATTTCCTTTGCTAAGTGTTGCTGAGTTTTTTTGAACTCTTTTACTTTCCGTTTGTTCATAACAAACCCTCCTAATTAAATTTTGCAAAATATATTTTACCACATATTATGCAATTTATCAAGTCTTTATCTTTATTTTTATGTTACCAACGTGCAATTAATTATACAATATTTGTATTATTTTACAAAAAAGCAATATTTTGTATTACTAATAATTTATTATTTCTGTTCATAAAAAACACGAATCCTGCAATAACAAGATTCGTGTTTTATGTTTGAAAATACAGTTACAGATTTACATTGATTTGGTCGACTTGAACGGTTCTATCGTAGAAAGGTCCTCTGTCATAATAATGAATAAGCTCATTTCCTTTAGAATCTTTTACCCAGTAGCCATTACTATCCTGCTCTATAGAAATGTCCTCAGGCAAAATAGCATTGTAGTAATAATAATCGGCCTCATCCACTATCAAAATACCAATTTTTTTATAGATTTCTAAAAGATACTCTTCTCTGTCATACATTTTTTGATATGACATTGGAACTGGATACATATAATGAATTGGAAGCATTGTTTGTCGATTTGTTGCATCATTCATAACTTTATTTCCAATACTTATTGCATCATCTTGTTTCATTCCTGCCATTGCTCCTACCAATGCTAACATTCCTCCTAACTCGGATGCGCCATTTTTAGGCTCAGGTATAGAATTCTTTTGGCGAAGGTATTTTTTATAATGATTCTTAAAGCTACATTCATATTCAAAAGAATCTTTATCATACCTAGATAAAAAGAATTCTACTCTTTCATCATTGAGCGGAATGTTTTTAATCTGATATCCATCATTTATTATTGTCGCTTTCCAACATTCTATTGTACCAACTCCCATCATAGGTACTTTTCTTTCCAATGCCGTTTCACTGAAACAAGTAATATTTTCACTGCTATCATTCAGCAATCTGACAAGGAATTTAGTTGTTAATACATCTTCTGGAATATCTTCCATCACCGGTGTACGATTTTGAATGCACAAAGCAAAATAATATTCTGGTGTTCGATACTTTTCAGGTGTAATATCCAAGAATTCGTTTTTACCGTTTCTCTTTTCTGCAAAACATCTTGCACCTAGGATATACAGATCTTGATTCAAAACTTCTGGCTTTCTTTTATAAACAGAATAAAACCAATCTTCGCAATCGCCTCGTCTTTCTATATAGCGCATATCAATAGATCTAAACATAGCACATGCTACCATCTCTTCATCAATGTACTCAATAGGCATATACTCAAAATCATTAAGCTCAAACTCAAGGCTATAATAATCTGTTGCAATATGGTCTTTAAAGAATTGCCTGTCAAACATTTCCGGATTTTCTTTTACATATTCAACAATATCTTTAAATGTACCAGATAATGTATGTAAGAAAAATCCTCTTGTCCGATAACTTCCAGGAACATCTCTAAATTTGATTTTTCCATATTTAACAGCATCCACATAATGTCCAGGCGTTAAATTATCTGGACTGCATTTAGCATTTTCTAAAAAATAAGTCCGCATATTATCCTTTTTACCCTGCGAATAACCTTTCTCCTTGAAACTTTCTTCAAGCCTCTTATAAGCTTGCATTTCTGTAATCTTCATTTTTTGTCCTCCTAATTTTTTATATTCTCTTTTTGCAATTCGAAGGACAAAGTGCCCTTCAAATTTTTTAGGACTACAGATTTACAGCTTCAAATACTTTTTTAAGGTATTCGTAAGCCTTCTTTTCACCCCAAGCGTGAATACCGCGTTTTCCATCTTCTTTCCACTTGGTAACATTTTCTGTGCCGAAAAGTTCGCTCATATCAAAAAGCTTATAGTTTTCTTGCCATTCAATAGATATGACATTCTTTCTCCAGCCCATTATGATATCACCGTCAACAGTATGGAATAAAAACCATGGAATATGAGAACAACAGTCCTGATTGCAATAGCCATTTGGTAACAACTCAAACTGATATTCAGTGTCCTTATAGATAAGGCCCACCATTCTGCGAGTAAACTTGTCAACTTCGGTAAGCCTTCTGTAGTTACGCCAACAACTGTCATGATAGAACTTACCCTTGATATATACACAGGGGTTATTCTTAACATCATCAATTGTGAACGTTTTGCCACAACAAGGGCAAGCTGAGCCATGAGTGGGAATGTCATATCCTCCAGAGGTTAAAGTGAAATCTTCACTGTTGTTTCTTCTAAAGGCATCATAATCCTCAACATCTCCGTTCGTTTTCAGCTTACCTTTTGCCGTTTTTTCAACTGACATGACTTGACCAAACTGGTCGAGCCAAAAGCAACCGAAAAGCATGAATTCATTCAGTGGTACATCCTCATGAGCCTTGCAAAATATTCTCCTATTTTGCAACATTTCATTTAAGTCAGAAAGACTAAGCAGAGAGTTCTGGATACCTCTGACAGTATCAAATGTGCTTCTCGGTACATCAAAAATTCTTTCCTCATAAATAATTTCTGCTTTCAATGGAGTATACTTACCACCGTTCTGCCTTTTGAGTTCTTGCTCCTTAAACATATAGAGCATTTCCTGTTCTTCTGTAAAATTTGGATGACCATAGCAGTTGAAAGACTCAGGAATAATAGGTTCCCCGAGCAAAGTTACCTTTACAGTTTCTGGAATAGCTAATTTGTCCAGCGTGATGTGTCCTATAGAACCATTTCCAGTGTTCCAAGCTTCAATCCGTTTCTTTTCAATGTTCATGATAAAGCCTCCTTAAATATCATCTTGTCTATTTATCGGAGACTAATGCCTCCGAAGTTTCGGACGGCATTAAAAACTTACCATCTGTTTTTATTATAACATGACTTTACATAAAATACAATTATTTGTTTTAGATGTAATCTTTTTTTATTTTTCAAAAACAAGTTACATTAAAAGCCCGACTGAGTATTGATTTCTTTAATATAATCAAGAATAGCAGAAAATTTTTCGTCATCTACATATAATGACTTGTCCCATTCATACCAAATGTCAAATGCTGTTTTAGCACCATCTTGCACCATTTGCTGAACTTTTTTACTTTTGAAAACAACATTATTCTCTTGCATATCTAAGGATTTTTGACATCCCATATCCTGATAAACCTTTGCCTGTATGTCGGCATCTAATTTATCACAGTGATAAGCATAAATTGCCTCTTTTGTTTTCTTTTCATCAAATTCCAGTAATAATGCAAAATATTCTTCTTTCTTAATTAAGTCTCCAAGAACCTCCTTAATTGCTGCATGTTCTTTTTCCATTTTTTCTTCTGGAGTGATATTATCAAAAGGAGTAATATCTCCTATTACAACTTCACCTAATTCGTGAAGAACCAGCATTTTTATTACTTTACCGATATCTAAATGTGTTTCAAATTCAGAGTCGATACTTAATGCCAGTATGCACGTTCCATAGATGTGTTCAGCAATACTTTCAATTCTTTCTTTACTCACGTTCCAATGTGTTTCATCCCAGCCACTTCTGATTTTATATTTCAGTTGTGTTGCTAAAAGGTAAAACCTCATTGTACTTTTAATTCTTTCTTTCATGTTGATTCCTCCTCCAATAATTATTGTGTTGCCAGTGTTTCTTCGTGTTTAACTCCCAAAGGAGATTATAAAAATTAATTAGCTTATTTGCTAATTGTAAAAAGTATATCATAAAACTGCTTATATTTCAATATTTTTATTGTCTATTCTTTCTATAAACACTCATCTTTATTTTTGCAATCATATAATTCAAAGCCAATCTCTTTATCTGTTGTTTATCAGGAATGAAATTTTCATTTCATTTTAGAGCAAAACAAAATTTTATTAATAAAAAATAATGAGTATTTTTATAAATTAATAATCTTTTCTATAATTTCCATATCTTCAATCCTATTGATTGCAAAGCATTTTTTTCCTAAATCCTTTATAGAAGCTCCTAAATGATACATCTCTTTATTATCTATTACAATGAATCTATCATGAAATTTATTTGTTTTGGCTACTTTTAGTACAGGATATTCTTTATTAAATTTTTTAATATCTAAATTTTCAATATTGCTTTTATCTGATGTTAGAATAACTACTTCCACACCATTTTTCTTTTTAGCTAACATTTTTAAAATGCTGTCATCTATATAATTATCTATTATTAAAATCTTGCTATTTGCTTTTTTTATAATATCTACAATTACACTATAGCTATCCCATATTTGACCATCAAAGAATATTCTCTGTTTTATATTATCTTCTAGCTGTAGCTGATTGAAAACTTTATCGAATTTTTTATTATGTTCTAGTAATTTATATTCCATATTTGTTAATCTTTCAAATACTTGTCCATTTAAAGATATAAATTTTCTCATTTCTATAAAGGCTTTCATGATATTTACACTAACACTTACTGCAACATCACTTTTTAGTAAGGCTGATAACATTGCTATACCTTGTTCAGTAAATACATAAGGCAAATATTTTCTATGTTGTCCTCTTCCATTTCCGTTTAAGGTGACAAATTGGCACCTTAAAACTTCAAATTCTTTTTCATTTAATTGAAAACAAAAATCTTCTGGAAATCTCTCAATATTCCTTTTTACTACACGATTTACATATTTAGTCTCACAATGATATAACATTGCTACATCACTATCCAACATAACTTGTTTTCCTCTTACTGTATATATTAAATTCTTTATATCTTCATTTGATAACTCGTTTTGAACTATTAAATTATTCTCTTCCATAAATTCACATCCCTTTTTTATTTGTATATATTATAAAACATTTGTTCGCACTTGTCAATATTTTTGTAAAAATTTACGTTTTTTATTTTAGATTAATATGAAGTTCGATTCATCTTTTCTAAAATGAAAAAAACTTACGAAACCTTTATAAGTTCGTAAGTTGTCTTAAATTGGAGCGTTTAAGGAAGTTATTTGCGAAAAAATTTACTCCCACTTTTTGCTCAAAAAAATAATTCGATTAATCAACTGATAAATTTATTATAACTAAAGAATATGACTTTTTCAAGAAATTTTCAAAAAATACTATACTTTTTCTAATTTTTAGTGTATAATTAAATAAATTAAGGAATACTATACATTGTAGATAGATATTCTACTAGGTCTGAAATAGTTTACTAGATTAGGACCTGACCCGAACTGATGCTAAGCGTCAGTAAAAGCCATTCAAACGAATGGCTTTTTATATTATTCTAATTCATTATCATTTTTTTGTCCTTCTTGTATCATTTGATTTTCATCTCTTTTCTGTCTTTTTTCTGCATTTTCTTTATCAACCGTTGGGGTATTGATTGTAGCTTTTCCTATTTCTTCCTCTGAAAATTTACTTCTATCTCGCTTTCTTTCTTCTCTATATTTTGCAATTTTTTGTATAGCTGTTTGTATAGTATATCTTGAAACTTTTAAAGTATTATTATCTATATTTCTTTCATTAAAAGATAAAGTATGGTCTTTAGATATTTCTTCTTTTGTTAATAATGTCCAAGGCATTGTTTTATCGCCTCTTTGATATCTTCCAGCATTCCAACAAGGATCATCGTATAAACAATCAACATCGTCTATTGAAATTATACTGTGATAACCATCATCTGGCAAATCAAAGGTTTTATGAATATCATTTCCTTTATCTGTTGACATATGCAATGTATCTTCTCCCGCAATACAATGAACATTATGAGATTTTATTCCTTTGAGCCTTAAAAGATATTGCATTGCTCTTGTATAACCTTCACAAACACAAGTATTATAAATAAAAGCATTATATGCACCATTTGCTCCTCCTCCTGGTCCTACTCGCATTTGTGGAAATTTGTCACTTTTAGATATATGAGAATGCCCACTATTTAGTGATTCATTATCATACTTTACATTTTCTGCAAGGTATTGTTCAATTCCAATTACAGTAGTACGATTATCACAATCTTTTGGAACATAATTTTCTAAAACTGTAATAGCTGTTTTATGCATATTCATCATTTGATAATTATTTATTTTTATGCTTTTACCATTAGATA
>CANPZY010000004.1 GCA_947588945.1 uncultured Clostridia bacterium | reverse complement strand
AATTTACCAGGATATAAAAGACTTCTTACAGAAGAATATTGGAAAATATCAGATGATGAATTTCCTAAAGTTGTTGAAGACGTATTAGATACTGTTAAAAATGGAAAAATCTCACTTATAGATATTGTAAAAATGTATGCATATTTTATGTATTTTAATAATAAAGACTTAATTATTTATGATGAAGAAACACTAAAAAGCATATTTTTAAATGGATTAAATATTGCTTCATTAACATCTGATTATTGCGAAAATCCAGAAGAAGAATTAAATGCAATATATGTAGAAGATAATAACTTTGATATGAAAGAAATTCTTGAAAGATTTAATGAACTTAATGCTCAATTAAAAGATAAAATGTATAAAGAAAAAGCAGAAGAGATATTTAAAAATATTCCTATGAAAATGGAAATATTTTATGATAGATTTGATAAAGAATGTATGGATGTGTCTATATTTAAATATAGCGACCCATATCAAATATTCCAAAGACTATCATGTGCAAGCAATGAGGATATTGTAATAATAAAAGAAAAATTAGTTACCAGAGCAAATAAGAATAAAGCTGTAATTATTGAAGAACAAGAAAATATGTATAAATTAAAACAAATAATTGATGATTATGTTTCTGATAAACCAGTTACAATAAAAACAGTTGTATTGCAAGAATTTTCTAAAGCAATAGAATTTATATTAGAATTATCAAAAAAAGAAGATGACTAAAATCTAATCAATAGAAAATAATAAATATATATTTAAAAAATAGGAAATAAAAATATAAATAAAATAAAAATAAAAATATAAATAAAAATATAAATAAAAATATAAATATAAATAAAAATACAATAATATTTGTAGCTTGCTGTCGCTAGCTGAAATTTCATTTAAGAGCTCCATTCGCGCTTGCGCTTGGTCGCTGCGCGCTACTGCATATTATTGTATTTTTATTTGATTAGATTTTTTGTTTTGTGTTTTTAGTTAGTTTTTGATTATTTTTTTTCACATTTTGTGTTTTTAGTTTTTAATTCTTGACCTATAATTTAAAACTATATTTAATTATTGAGTTTCTACAGTATTTGTAATTTCTTGATTATCATTGGTAGTGTTAAAGATTTCTGGTCCTAGAATGTTTACTGTACGATTAAGCTCTGTTTTAGCTAAATTATACATTCTTTCATTCCAATTTCCAGTTCCGGCTTCATACTCAGAAATTATGGTTTCGATATCTAATAATTCATATCTATCAGAACCATTAGAATTTGGATTTCCACCAGTGTTGTTATCAAATACATATACAGGAGTATATGTTGCATTGTCAACAGTAACTTCACCAGTTTTTCCATTTTCTCTAACTTGAACATTTAAAATCAAAGTATTTCTAGTATTATCAAAAGTTTGAGCAGAGAAAAAGTTACCCATTGAGTAGATAACGAAACCTGTTTTAGTTGTGCCATCTTCCATTGTTACAGTTTTCATTTCCATTGGTTCAAGTACATGTGGATGACAACCAAGAATAACCTTAACATCATTTTTAATTAAAAATTCTGCTAAATCTTCTTGTGTAGAATTAGGTTTTGTATGATATTCATCACCCCAATGCATACTTACGCAAATAAGTTCTGCGCTTTCTGATTTTGCTTGATCAATCTTAGACTTAATTAAATCTTTGTCGATTAGGTTAACACAATACTCTTTACCTTTTGGAACAGGAATTCCGTTAGTTCCATAAGTAAATGCTAAAAATGCAGTTTTTATTCCATTTAAATCTTGGAATAAAATTGTATTTTGCTCCTCAACACTTCTAGCAGAACCGGTATGTGCTAATCCAGCTTCATCAAGATAATTCAAAGATGAAACTAAACCATTGTAACCAATGTCTAAAGTGTGATTGTTAGCAGTAGTCATTACATCAAGACCTAACTCTTTTAAGTCTATTGCTAAATGTTCAGGTGTATTAAAGGTTGGATATCCGCTGTAACCTCTTTCAGGTCCTGCAAGAGTAGCCTCTAAGTTACCAACTGCAACAGTTGCATTTTCAAAATATTTTGTTACATATTTGAACATTGGTGAAAAGTCATAAATTCCAGTTGAACTGTCATAAGCATCTTTGAAATTTTGACTGTGACAAAGTGTATCACCAATAGCAACAATATTTGCAACATTGTCAGCAGGTGGTAGAGGAACATCAGTTTCAATAAATTTAAAATTGTTTGAAGCTAAAGCTTGTCTTAACGTAAGTTTACTAATTACATCTCGACTGCCAAAAATTAAGATAGAGACAATAGCAATTACTGCGAGTACGTTAAAGATTTTTAACTTTTTTCGTGTTTTAGCCATAGCAAAAACCTCCATATAATTTTTAAGATATGAGCATTATATCAAAATAAAGTAGTTATGTCAAAAGACTAAAAAGATTAATTTAATATTTCCATAAGGTGATTTTTTATAAAATAAATATTTTGACAATAAAAACAAAATGTTATATAATAATACGTATGTAATAAGTGTAAGAATTCAAATTATAATTATATTTTGAAAAAAGGAGGGTAGAGTTTTATTTAGTTTAAAAAATATTATAAAATTGCGCTTAAGGAGGTGCTTATTAAATTGTCACCATATGAATTTCATTATATTCAGTTTTTAAAGAGACAATTTCCACTACTCTATGATGAACAATATAGAAAGTGCTTAGAGGTGGTAAGTGCTACGGTTCAACAGCCTGAGGATAATCCTCGCCATTATACTGATTATCTGGGTTGTACTCATGACATTAGTTTGGATGGTGTTGAAAGGATTAAAACTCGGTATGGCAAAATAGGCATAAAAACGGGAAATTTTCTTGAAGTTCGCAAAAATAACAAGAGTATTCTATTCCTAAGAGAAGATAAGGTAAAACCCCAATATACATCAAACGGAGTTACTCTTGATAAATCGAGTGTTTGGACACAGCAACTTCCCGAGGACTCGGACAACATAGTTTTAACAGTGTACAAATGGGATGGAAAGTTCTTGTATAAAAACGGCCACCTTATGCTTACTGACATAAATAGTATTTTTCAAGCTGAATACTATATTATTGAAGATTAGATGGTGATTTTGTAATATTGGATCTAAGTAAAACATATAACAGATTTTTGAAAGCTGAAAAATGCTAACAAGTAAAAGAAGGAGCTATGATAAGTTGAAGTGAAACGTATTTAATTCATTTCAAAACATAGCTCTTTTTTTATTATATAAAAAAATAAAAAATATATAAATGATTTAATAACAAAAAAATGACAGTATAAGTAAAATTTTTATTTATGCAATTAATAACAAAATATTTTTAGTATAAAAAAATAAAATAATAAATATTTTCGTATAATTTTTCCTTTTTTTGAAACAATAAAAATAAAAATAAAAGGAGGAAAAATGAAAGCTACAGGAGTTGTAAGAAGAATAGATGATTTAGGAAGAATTGTAATTCCAAAGGAAATAAGAAAAACATTAAGAATAAAAGAAGGAAGTCCTTTAGAAATATTTACAGAAAAAGAGGGAGATATAATCCTTCGCAAATATTCACCAATTGGAGAAATTTCAAATTTTTCAACAGAATATGCAGAAAGTCTAGCTAAAGTTACTGAATTAATAGCAATTGTAACAGATAAAGATGTTGTTACAGCTGTTTCAGGAACGACAAAAAAAGATTTATTAGAACAAAAAATAAGTTCTGACTTAGAAAAGATTATAGATAAAAGAAAAGTAGTTACAACAGATGATAATACAGCAATACTTATTACCGAAAAGGGAAATAGAGAAAAGGAAATAAAGTCACAAGTGATTGCACCTATAATATCAAATAGTGAGGTTACAGGAAGTGTAATATTATTAGCAAAGGAAAGCGGTAAAAAAGTAGGTGTTCAAGAAGAAAAAATAGCACAAGTTGCAGCTAATTTCTTAGGAAATCAAATGGAAATATAATAAATAGTAATGTAAGCATTTTTTATTTAATTTGCTTACATTATTTTTAATTTATATAAATAATATTGTCTTAAGTGTTAAATGGGTCAAGTGAAAAAGTAAATGCAATTCTGTAAAGTAAGTGTTAAATGTCAAATTAAATTTTATAAAACCTTGATATATAAAAATATTTATGTTATAATTTTGTTATAGTAGATTTTATAATCGAAAAAGGAGAAATGAATATAAAAAATGAAAAAATTAATGCAAAAAATAGATTCTTTTGCAAAAAGATTTTTTAAAGAAATATCTGAAACTGATGTTTTACCAGAATATGATATAAATAACCCTAATTTTGCTAGTGCAGAATCTATAAATGATAATATGTTAGATGAATTGAATAGGGCTCAAAATGATACAATGAATTTGTATTCAGATAGTGTAGATCCGAATTATAAATTAAAAGCAAAAAAAGAAATTAATGTAAAAAAACAAGACAACCTAGAAAAAAGAACTGAAGTTAATCATGGAGTAGAAAAAACAAAAGAAATTGAACAAATAAGAGGAAAAGAACTAGATAGATAAAAAAGAAGGATAAATTATGCAAAAGTTAAAAAATGAAAGAGGAATAACATTAATTGTTTTAGTTATAATTATAGTAATTTTATCATTAATCTCTATACCAGTTATTATAAATACAACTAATATAGTACAATTTAATGAATATTCAAAATTTAAAGAAGATATAGATAATTTAAGAGAGTCTGTAAGTGTTGCTTTTTTTGATAAAGATATAAAAGATATAGGACCTAGATATAGTGGTTCAACTGCTTTTTTAGAAGGTAAACAGAATGGTAAAGATATTAAAAATCCAAATGATAATAGTACTTATTATGTAATAAATATAAAAAAAGTTAATTCAAATTTAGCAACTGACATGGCAGAATTAAATAATGGTTCAGGAAATCATAATTTAAATGGAAATGAATCAACGTATACCGGTTCAGATGATGTATATATAATAAATGCACAAAGCAGAACTATATACTATGTAAAAGGTGTACAATATAATGGAAATACCTATTATAGATTATCAGAAGAATTATCACAAATAAATAATTCATAGATTAAATCTATAATAAAGTAAAATAAAAGAACAATAAATTAAAATTGAAAATGTAATTTTTGAAAAAAATCAAGTATTTTGCCTAAAATACTTGACTTTTTTAAGAAAAAGGTGTAAAGTATATATACTTTACACTATATAGGAGTGATAAAATGGATAAGTATGTAGAAATAAGTATATTACTACAAATTTATGGTAAGTTATTAACTAAAAAACAATTAAATGTTTTAGATAACTATTATAATGATAATTTATCACTATCAGAAATTGCTGAAAATAATAATATTTCAAGACAAGGCGTAAGAGACTTGCTAAAGAAGGGAGAAGATAAACTTTTCGAATACGAAGAAAAGCTTGAAATTATGAAAAAAATGAAAAAAAATGAGCAAACAATAAAAACAATATTAGCTCAACTGAATAAAATTGGAGATAATTCATCAGATAAAAAAGTAGAAAAGATTTTAAATGATATACAAAAAGAACTTAGAGTATTAGTTTAATAAAGTTTATCAAATAAAACAATAAAATTAGATAAAGCATTAATTTTATAATATTTTTGAACTAATATAAACGTATATGAAATAAAAATATTATTCGAAGGGAGATAAGAGAATGGCTTTTGAAGGTTTATCAGAAAAGCTTCAAGCTTTTACAAGAAAATTAAGAGGAAAAGCAAGAATAACAGAATCTGACTTAAACGAAATGCTTAGAGAAGTCAAGCTTGCACTGTTAGAGGCAGATGTAAACTATAAAGTTGTAAAAGAATTCGTAAGCAATATACATGATAAAGCCTTGGGAAGTGATGTACTTAAATCTCTTACTCCGGGACAACAAGTTGTAAAAATAGTAAAAGATGAATTAGTTGAATTGTTAGGTGGAACAGATAGTAAGATAGCTTTTTCACCAAATCCACCAACAATAGTAATGCTTATAGGTTTACAAGGTTCAGGAAAAACTACTATGGCAGGAAAGCTTGCAAATCTTCTTAGAAAACAAGGTAAAAAGCCATTATTAGTTGCTTGTGATGTATATAGACCAGCAGCAATAAAGCAATTACAAGTCGTAGGCGCACAGCTTAATGTACCTGTTTTTGCAAATGAAGGCGAAAAAGACGTTGTAAAAATAGCAAAACAAGCTAAAGAAGTTGCAATAAGTAAGTTAAATGATGTTGTAATTCTTGATACAGCAGGAAGATTACAAATAGATGAAGAACTTATGCAAGAATTAAAAAATATAAAATTAAATGTAAAACCACATGAAATTTTATTAGTAGTCGATTCAATGACAGGTCAAGAAGCAGTTAATATTGCAACAAAATTTAATGAAGATTTAGGAATAGATGGAGTTGTACTAACCAAGTTAGATGGTGATACTCGTGGTGGTGCAGCAATTTCGGTAAAGAAAGTTACTGGAAAGCCTATAAAGTTCATTGGTACAGGTGAAAAACTTAACGAAGTAGAAGAATTCCATCCTGATAGAATGGCATCAAGAATACTTGGAATGGGTGATGTTCTATCAATTATAGAGCAAGCCGAAGAAAAGTTTAGCATAGAAGAAGCTGAAAAGCTTGAAAAAAAGCTTAGAAAAAATAAAGATTTAGATTTAAATGATTATCTAGCTCAATTAAGACAAGTGAAAAAAATGGGCTCATTTTCATCAATACTAAAAATGATACCAGGAATGAGCAAATATAATATTCAAGTAGATGATAAAGAATTTGAAAGAATAGAGGCAATGATTTGCTCAATGACCAATAAAGAAAGAGAAAATCCAAAACTACTTAATGCATCAAGAAGAATTAGAATAGCAAATGGTAGTGGAACGACAGTACAAGAAATAAACAAATTTATGAAATCTTTTGAAATGACTCAAAGTATGATGAAAAAGATGAAATCAGGAAATCTAGATCCTAGAATGAAAAAGCTAATGGGAAAAATGAATTTAGATAAAATGTCAGAAGAAGAATTAAAAGAATTAGAAGATAAATTAAAGTAAATTCAATTTATTTCAATATAAAAATAAAAACAAATTATTAGATATTTCATTGAAATAATAAAAAATGGCTTACTTTAAATATAGTAAAATAATAAAAAATTGAAAATGGTTTAGTTATTAAGTTTTTAAATTTAATATAAATAATATTTTTTAGGAGGTGAAAATATGGTAAAAATAAGATTAAAAAGAGTAGGAGCAAAGAAAGCACCTTTCTATCATATTGTTGTAGCTGATTCAAGATCACCAAGAGATGGCAAAATTATCGAGCAAATAGGAACATATGACCCAATGAAAAATCCTGCAGAAATTAAGTTAGATAATGAAAAAGTTGCTACTTGGATAAAAAATGGAGCTCAACCAACAGATACAGTTAAAGCCTTAATAAACAAGGCAAAATAAGGAGGCAAGGAAAATGGAAGAAATACTAAAAACAATTATAGAAAACCTTGTTAATAACAAAGAAGAAGTTACAATAGAAAAAGCCCAAGAAGAAAATAAAGATATATACAAAATAAAAGTTAACAAAGAAGAAATGGGAAAAGTTATAGGAAAACAGGGAAGAATTGCACAAGCAATCAGAACTATAGCAAAATCACTTGGAGCAAAAGAACAAAAAAGAGTAGAAGTAGAATTTGTTGACGATTAGATTGGAGAATATATTTTGGAAAAAAATAAAACTGATAAAGACGAAAATAAAAAATTAGAAAATAGTCTTAATGAAAATCAGAAAATGGAACTTGGTGTTATAGTAAACACATTTGGACTAAAAGGAGAATTAAAAATATATCCTTATGTCGACTATATTTTAAAAGTAAAAAAAGTATATATAAATAACAATTTAATGGAAATAGAAAGAGCAAGAATTCAAAAAAATATTTTTGTAATCAAATTAAAGGGAATTGACACAATAGAAGAAGCAGAAAATTTAAAAAATACTACAGTATTAATGGATAGAAAAGATGCTCCAGAACTTCCAAAAGGAACTTACTATGTAAGTGATTTAATAGGATTTGATGTATATACTGATGAGAAAAAACTTTTAGGAAAATTAGATGATGTATTGCAAACAGGTGCAAATGATGTATACCAAGTTGGAAAAATATTAATACCAGTCATAAAAGATGTTGTAAAACAAATTGATACAGATAATAAAAAAATAATAGTCCACTTATTAAAAGGTTTAATATAAAAAATATAATAATTAATTTTTATTTAACGTTTAGTAATTATATTAAAAAATAATAATTAAAGGTAAAAAGAAAGGTAATAAAATGAAATTCGATGTGCTAACATTATTTCCAGAAATGTTTGAAATAATGAAAAAAAGTATTATAGGAAGAGCACAAGAAAAAGGGATAATAAATATTAATTTAATAAATATTAGAGATTTTTCAAAAGATAAGCATAAAAAAGTTGATGATACTCCTTATGGCGGAGGAGCCGGAATGGTTATGATGCCTGATGTAGTATATGATGCATATAAAAGTGTAAAAGATGATGATTCAAAAGTAATATATCTTTCACCTAAAGGAAGAGTGCTTAATCAAGAAAAAGTAAAAAGCCTTTCAAAAGAAAAAAATTTAATTTTATTATGTGGACATTATGAAGGAATTGATCAAAGGGTTCTAGATGATATTGTAGATGAAGAAATTTCAATAGGAGATTATGTATTAACAGGTGGAGAATTACCAGCGATGGTTCTGATTGATGCTGTTAGTAGATATGTAAATGGAGTTTTGAGTGATGAATCAACAGAAGAGGAATCATTTTCAAAAAATAATTTATTAGAATATCCTGCATATACAAGACCATTAGAATTTAAAGGAAAAAAAGTGCCGGAAGTTCTTGTTTCAGGAAATCATCAAAATATTAATAGATGGAGAGAAGAACAAGCACTGATAACAACTTATAAAAAAAGACCAGAGCTTTTAAATGAAGAACAAAAAAGTCTGGCAAAGAAAATATTAGATAATAATTTAATTAAAAATATTAAAAATTAATAATGAAAGGAGATTGATTATGGACATTATAAAATCAATAGAACATGAACAGTTAAAAAGTAAAGTTCCTGATATAAAAGTTGGTGATACTGTAAAAGTACATCAAAGAATAAAAGAAGGAAATAGACAAAGAATACAAGTCTTTGAAGGAATTGTAATAAAGAAACAAAATGGTGGATTAAATGAAACTTTTACAGTTAGAAGAATTTCTTATGGAGTAGGAGTAGAAAAAACATTTTTACTACATTCTCCATTAATTGAAAAAGTTGAACTAGTAAGAGTTGGAAAGGTAAGAAGAGCTAAATTATATTATTTAAGAGAAAAATTAGGTAAATCTGCTAAGACAAAAGAAAATGTTGGAGCAGACCTAAATAGAGATGATGTAGTTGTAAAAGAGGAAATACCAGAAACAGCTGAAACTGAAGTAGCTGATAATGTAGAAACTGTAGAGAATGTAGAAAATACAGCAAATACAGAAGTAAAAGAATCTACAGAAGCTGAAGAAGTATCAACAGAAAATAATGAAACAAAAAATGAAAAAGAAGTTGCTACAGAAAAAGTAGAAGAACCTGTAAAAGAAGATGCACCAGCAGACGAAAATAAATAAGATAATAAAGAAATTTAAAAATTATTAAATAGTAAAACTATTAAATAAGATGATAATCAATAAATAAAAAATATGCTTTTTATAAGAATTTTAAAGTTTATACAAACTTTATGATATTCTATATAAAAAGCATATTTTTTTCATTAATAATAAATCATATAATCTATTTCAGGAAATATTGCGTCACTTTCTTCAATACTTTCTAAGAAGTTTAACTTTTCACCAGAAAGTGTATTATTTTCAATTAAATCTATATCCTTGGTAAGCCATAAATAAAATTTAGTGAATCTTCCAATATGGTCTTTAATTCTCTTCTTAGCATAGTCAACCATAGTTCCATTTGTAATAATAAATAGCCAATCGCTACTTTGTGCTAAAACCAATTCACGAGCACATTGATTTAAAATTCTTCGTTTAATTGAATTATTAGATTCATTTGGATATTTGAATGCAAGTTCACACATTCTATCACCTGCAACATGTAAATGTCTGTGAACATAATCATTTGAAGGATTTAACCAAACTTCACTATATCCTTTAGCACCCCAACTTGAACGACAAGGAGTAGAGATTTGCATATTTGGATATTTATCAATATATTCACTAGGAGTAATTAATTCAAAATTACAATCATCATAATAAATTTTTTTAGCAAGAACATAAAGCCAATCAGGACCTTCATACCACCAATGTCCATAGAGTTCAGCATCATAAGGGCAAACAACAATAGGTGGATTTTCAGTTTTTTCAGATAGATATTCAATTTGTTTACATCTACAATCAAAAAAGTGCCCAGCTTGTTTTTCTAAACTATCCCAAGCCCATTGAATGTCATATATATCTTTTTGTTCAGTAGGACCAGTAATTCTATGATATCTTATTCCAGTAGAAACGCGAGCACCATTAGAAGCTATATAAGGTTTTATGTAATCATAAGGGGCATCATATCCAATGTCTCTATAAAATTCTCTATAATTAAAGTCTCCGGGATAACCATTTATTGAGCTCCAAACTTGCCTTGATGATTCTAGATCTCTGCCAAAAGCAACAACACCATCAGGAGAAACAATAGGAGCATAAGTTCCATATAATGGGGTAGGGTCAGCGTATAAAATTCCATGAGTTTCAACTAATACATATTCAATACCAAACTCTTTTAAATATTTATCAGCCTCAGGTATATAACCACATTCAGGAAGCCAAAAACCTTTTATAGGTTTAGAAAAATATTTATTATAAGTTTGTACTCCTAGAGCGATTTGCGCTCTAACTGTTTTCTCATTTACATATAAAATAGGAAAATATCCATGTGTTGCTCCACAACCAATAATTTCAATAACACCAAGGTCATTGAATTTTTTAAAGGCTTGAATAAGATTACAATTATATTTATTTTGAAAAAAATCTAAGTCATTAGAATATTTTTCAAAATAATAATGTGATAATTTATTTATTCTAGGATTATCCTTAGTTCTTTCAATTTCTTTTTCTGTTAATTCAATATGTTTTTTTAAATATTTTATATATCTTTCTTGAAGCAATTTATTATCTAACATGTTAAGAAGAGGTGGGGTAAGAGACATAGTAAATCTGAATTTTACATTCTCGTCTACAAGTTTTTGAAAATTTTGTAAAAGGGGAATATAACATTCAGATATTGCTTCATATAACCATTGCTCTTCAAGATAATCTTCACTTTCTGGATGATGAACATAAGGTAAATGTGCATGTAAAACAAAACTAACATATCCTTTGGTTTGTTTATTCATAAGATTTAATCCTTTCTATTTGAAAATTATAAAAAAGTTGATGTCGGATTTTGAGAAGATGGATTTTTGAAATCGAATCTGTTTTCATCTTCAGAAAGATTATAGTTTTTATAAATATCTTTAACTATGTTTAAGTGTGGTTTTTTCTTTATTATTTTCTCAGTAATTTTATTAGTTTTTATATTTTTAAAATAAATTTTATCATTTTCTTTAAAGAATAGAATGTGATCATTTGGAATTTCTATAACATTTGAAAATGCAACATTTAAGTAATTAATAGGAATATCTTGTGCACCTTCGTATTTAGGCCTTCTTCCAAGTTCAACAACATATTTACATTTTGTATTATCTACATGTACATACCAATTGTTTGCAAAGTCATCTATATCTATTTCAAAAGTATAGTTAGTTGTTAAATTATGAACTACTAATACAGGTTTAGTATTATAAAAGAACATTTTACCATACTTTTTTTCTAAATTTTCTCTATCTCTATCAGAGATGTCCCAATAAACAAATAATGTATTAGGATTCTGTGCTAAAACTTTTACTACTGTTTGATTATATCTATATGGTAAATCATAATATTCTAAAGGATTAATTGGTAAGATTTTAGCTTTAGACTTAATATTTCTAGATACAACTTCCTTTGAAGACTTTTTTGTACTAGCTTTTTTAGCGCCAGTTTTTGTAGTTGAATTTTTTGCACTAGACTTTTTAGTAGTAGACTTCTTTGGAGCAGTTTTAGTAGTAACCTTATTATTAACAACTTTTTTTGCAGTAGTTTTTTTAGCAACAGCTTTCTGAGTTTTATCTTTTTTTATAGAAGGATTTTTTGTATTAATTTTAGAATCACTAATAGAATCTACTTTAACTGATTTAGAAGTAGATTTCTTTATAGTTTTAGGCTCTTTTTTAGAAACTTTTTTCTCAGCTTTAGGAATCTTAGTAGTAGATTTTTTTGCTGAGGCAGAACTTCTTGTTTTAGTACCTTTTGAGTCATTTTTTAAAGCTACTTTTTTAGATGTTTTAGAAGTTTTTTTAACAGTACGAGAAGTAGTTTCTTCAGTAGCTATAGTTTTTTTAGTTAATTCATCTTTAGTTTTGCGAGCCATTATTTCCTCCTTAGAAAAAATGCATAACATTCATACAATATAATATATCAAAGATTTTTTTTTTACAATAGAAAAATAAAAAAAAATAAAAAATATTGTCAAAATATAAATATATAAAAAATATAATTTTTTAATATAACAAAATTGTAAAATAAATGCAAACTAAAAGACATAAAAATACGCAAATATTTTGTGATTTTAATATTTACATTTTATAAAATTATGTATAAAATAAGATAATGAATATAAAGGTTAACTAAGCTAAGCCAAAAAATAACAATAAAAAATAGAGCTATATTTAGCAAGGTATGTAGTTACAAAAGAAATATCTGAAAGGAAAAAAATAATGAGAATTTTAATGCTATCGTGGGAATATCCACCAAGAATAGTAGGAGGAATGGCTAGAGTAGTTTATGATTTGTCACATAGGTTAGTAAAAGATGGTCATGAAGTAACAGTAATTACTTATAGGGATGGTAATACTCCATATGTAGAAAATGATAAAGGAGTAAATGTATATAGAGTTGATAACTATATGATTAATCCTAATAATTTTATTGATTGGATAATGCAATTGAATTTTAATATGGTGGCAAAAGCATCAGAAATAATAAATGAACAAGGAAAATTTGATGTAATTCATGCACATGATTGGCTTGTAACTTATGCTACAAAATCTTTAAAAGAAGCATTTAAAATTCCAGTAGTAACTACAATTCATGCTACCGAAAGTGGTAGAAATAGTGGAATTCATGATGAAGTACAAAGATATATAAATGATTCAGAATGGCTTCTAACTTATGAATCAACTGAAGTTATAGTTAATAGTAATTTTATGAAAAATGATTTACAAAGATTATTTGGCTTACCTTTTGAAAAAATAAATGTTATACCTAATGGAATAAATTTAAGCAATTTTACTGGTATTGATAGAGATTATGATTTTAGAAGACAGTATGCAATGGATAATGAAAAAATTATCTTGTATGTTGGAAGATTAGTATATGAAAAAGGCATACAGCACTTAATTGGAGCTATGCCTAAGATATTAGAACATTACCATGATGCTAAACTAGTTATTTGCGGACGTGGTGGAATGATGGATGAATTAAGACAGGAAGCTCATAATCTAGGAATAGATAATAAAGTATATTTTGCAGGATACTGTGATTCTAAAAAAGTTCAAAAAATGTACAAATGTGCTGACATAGCAGTATTTCCAAGTACTTATGAACCATTTGGAATAGTTGCATTAGAGGCAATGCTTGCAGGAGTACCAACTGTTGTATCAGATGTAGGTGGTTTGAATGAAATCGTTGAACATGGATATACAGGAATGAAAAGCTATGCAGGAAATGCAAATTCAATTGCTGATTCTGTTTTAACATTATTATTTGATCAAAAATTATGTGATACAGTTTCAAAAAATGCTGTAAAAAGAATTAAAGAATTATATAGTTGGAATAAAATTGCTCAAGATACACATTATGTATATGAACAGGCAATTTGTCAGACAGAAGCACAAAGACAATTAGAAAAATCAAAACAGGAAAAAGCTCGTAAAACTAAATCAAAAAGTGTTCCAGGAGAAATCACGAACTTGTTATCCTTCAAGAAAAGAAGTGCTTACGCTTAATTTATTGAAAAATATAATTTAAGAGTTTAAGCTTTATAAAGAAAGGAATAATTCATTAATGGAAATCTATGATACTGCAAATAGGTTAGCAGAGGAAATAAAAAATTCTGTTCAATATAAAAAATTAAAAGAATCTAAAGATAAATTATTTTCTGATCCAAAGAAAAAAAGCTTAATTGAAGAATTTGAAAAATTAAAACAAGAAGTTCAAATCATGGAAATAAAAAGAGAAAACAATGCAGAAATAGATGAAGAAGATAAGAAGGTAAAAGTTGCAAGACTATATAATGTTCTTATAGAAAATAAAGATATTAAAGAATATTTTGATTATGAAATAGAATTCAGTAGATTAATGGCAGATGTAAATAAAATAATAGGTGATGCAATAAAAGATGTTATATAATATTTTGTATAGTTTATAGGTTTTATATTATAAAAACCTAAATATTTAAGGAGAAATAAACTAATTAAAAATTAGGTTATATGTGAATTAATGAAAAGAGAGAATGGAATTACCGTTATTGCATTAGTTATAACTGTAATAATAATGTCTATACTTTCAGCAATATTAGTAAAAGCTACTTTAAATGATAATATTATAGAAAAAAAAGATAAAATAGAAAATGATTTTTATGATACAATGCAAGATACTGAAAATAAAATGAAGACAGAAAGAGAAAAATGGAAAGGCGTTATTGAATTTTAAACTACAGGAGGAAAACTAATGAAAATAAATGTTGAATGGAGTACAGATGGAGAAGCTAGTAAAGCTGGAAAGAATTGTGCAAAAAAGGCTGTACTGGATTTAATGCAAACTAAATTAGCAATAATGTTTAATTCAGAAAAATATAATCAAGAAGAATTATTAATAGGAGCAAAGTCTATTTTAGGTACTGCTCCTATAATTGGTTGTACAACAAGTGAAGGAATAGTTGTACCTGATGGATATATAAATCCAGAAAATTCATTGTATGCAGGAATAATGGCAATTGGAGATAGAGAAACCGAAGTTACTACTTCAATTTCTATGAAAATAAATAGTGCAAAAGAAACTGGAATCTTAGTATCTAAGAGAGCAATGAATAAGTTAGGTACAAAATCATCTCCTTCTTATTTTTTTATGATTGCAAATAGTGAAGATGAAGAAGAATATGTAGAGGGAATAAGAGAAGTTATAGGAGATGTTCCAATATTTGGATGTAGTCCTACGCAAAAAAATATGAAGATATTTACAGAAGAAGGAATAGTAACAAATGGACTAGCAGTGGCTTTTGTTTATACAAATAAAAAATTTGAAAACGTTTTTGAAAATAATTATCATGAAACAGTAAATTCAGGAGTAATTACAAAGATAACTGGGAATAATATTATTGATGAGATTAATGGAATTAAATCTTTAAAAAAATATTGCGAATGGACTGACAAAAAAGTTAGAGACGTAAAAGATAATAAGATTTTTGAAGAATCAATATTAAAACCATTAGGTGTAAAAACATGTGATGAAGGTTTAGTTGTTATAAAGCAACCTTTAGTTGGAAGAAATGATTATTCGATTGAAGTTGGAAATAAAATATATACAAATACCGCAATAATTCAAATGCAAATAACAAAACAAGAATTAATAAATGCACCGACATATTCATTAAGAAAATTAAAAAATAATATTAAGATTAAAAATTTTGTACAAAAAGATTTAAATTACAAAGAAATCGAAATTGATAAAAAGATAAAAGCATATTTGATTTTTCAAAATTTTGCAAGAAAAAAGGTTATAGAGCAAGATATTGAAAAAATGGTAGAAAAGTTAAAAAAAGAAGTAGGAGATGTACCTTTTATGATGACTTTTACAAATTCAGAGTCAGGGAAAGGCTTGTATACCTCAAATCATTTTTCAAGATTAATGTTATCAGAGATAGCATTTTGTGATATATAATTAAGAGTCTACATAAAAAATGAAAGGAAAGTATAAAATTATGGAAATTCAAAAATTTGTTTTAAATGAAACCTCATATTTTGGAGAGGGAGCAAGAAAAGTTTTACCAGAAGAAATTAAAAAAAGAGGTTTTAAGAAAGTACTTGTTGTAACTGATAAAACTTTATATGAAGCTGGAGTTAGTGGAAAAATAACAGATTTATTAGAAGCAAACAACATTGAATATACAGTTTATCATGATGTAAAGCCTAATCCACCAGTAGAAAATGTATTAGAAGGATTAAAAGTATGCAAAGATTTTAAAGCAGATTTAATAGTTGCAGTTGGTGGTGGTTCAAGTATTGATACAGCAAAGGGAATAAGCATTGTTATGACAAATCCAGATAGGAGCGATATAGTTTCACTTAATGGAATATCTAATACTAAAAATAAAGGACTTCCAATGATTGCAATTCCTACAACAGCTGGAACGGCAGCAGAAGTTACGATTAATTATGTAATAACAGATCCAGAAAAAGAAATAAAAATGGTTTGTGTAGATGAGCATGATATTCCAATAATGTCTATTGTAGATACAGAACTTATGGCAACAATGCCAAAATCAGTTGCATCTTCAACAGGTATGGATGCATTAACACATGCAATAGAAGGTTATATTACAAAATCAAAAAATATAATGTCACAAATGTATTCTATGAAAGCAATTCAACTTATATATGATAACTTAGCAGATGCAGTAAATAACACTGATCAAGATGCAATTAATAAAGTAGGATTAGGTCAATATATAGCCGGAATGGCATTTTCAAATGTAGGACTTGGTATAGTTCATTCAATGGCTCATCAATTAGGTGCAGTATATGATACACCACATGGTTTAGCAAATGCAATTTTACTTCCAACTGTAATGGAATTTAATGGAGAAGTGGTTTATGAAGATTTCAGAGAAATATTAACTAATGCTTTTCATATTGATGCCACAAAATTCACAAAAGAGGAAGTAATAAAAACATTTTGTGAATGTATAAAAAATCTTTCAGCAGATGTAGGTATAACACAAACAATAAAAGATGTAGGTGCAAAGAGAGAAGATTTTGAGATGCTTGCAGAAAAAGCAATGGAGGATCCTTGTAAGCCAGGAAATCCAAGAGATGTAACTAAAGAAGATTTTATAATGCTTTATGAGAAAGCATATAAAGGGTATTAATATTTATAATAAAAAAGAAAAATAATAAATTTTCGTATCTTGCTGTCGCAGAAAAGTGATAAACACTTTTCGCTCCATTCGCGCTTCGCTTGGTCGCTGCGCGATACTTCCAATTTATTATTTTTCTTTTTATATTTATTAAATTACAAAATAAGAAAATAATATATTTCCGTATCTTGCTGTCGCAGAAAATTCGTTTTTAAAATTCACAATTTTTTGGTGTACGAGGATAAGGTATTACATCACGAATATTTTGCATTCCTGTTGTGTACATCATTAATCTTTCAAAACCAAGACCAAAACCAGAGTGTGGAACACTACCATATTTACGAAGGTCTAGATACCACCAATAATCTTGTTCGTTAAGGTTTAATTCTTTCATTCTATTTGTAAGTTTAGAAATATCTTCTTCTCTTTGACTTCCCCCGATAAGTTCTCCAATACCAGGAACTAGAAGGTCAGCAGCTGCTACTGTTTTACCGTCAGAATTTTGTTTCATATAAAATGCTTTTATTTCTTTTGGATAATCAGTAACGAAAACTGGTCTTTTAAATATTTTTTCACTTAAATATCTTTCATGTTCAGTTTGAATATCAGCTCCCCATGAAACTTTAAACTCAAATTCATCATTATGTTTTTCTAATTCTTTAATTGCATCTGTATAAGTAATTCTACCAAAAGGTTCATTAATTGTAGTATGAAGTTTTTCAAGTAGTCCAGGTGCAATAAGTTTTTCAAAGAATTGCATTTCTTCTGGAGCATTTTCTAGAACATAAGAAATAATATATTTTACCATTGCTTCCTCTAAATCTAAACAGTCACTTAAATCAGCAAAGCAAATTTCAGGTTCTACCATCCAAAATTCAGCAGCATGTTTAACAGTGTTAGAATTTTCGGCTCTAAATGTTGGACCAAATGTATAAACGTTTCTAAATGCTTCTGCATAAGTTTCAGCTTCAAGCTGTCCACTAACTGTAAGATGAGCATTTTTTCCAAAAAAATCTTTTGAAAAGTCAACTTTGTTTTTGTCATCAGTTGGTATATCATTAAAGTCAAATGCTGATACAGAAAACATTTCGCCAGCACCTTCACAGTCACTTCCTGTTATAAGAGGAGTATTTACATATACGAAACCTTTTTCTTGAAAAAATTTGTGGATAGCATAAGAAAGCATACTACGAACTCTAAAAACAGCACTAAATGTATTAGTTCTAGGACGAAGGTGAGCAATAGTTCTTAAAAATTCAAAACTTGTATTCTTTTTTTGAATTGGATAATCATTGTCTGATAAATTATATATTTCTATACTTGTAGAATGGATTTCAAAAGGTTGTTTAGCATTTTCAGTTTTTACTAATTTTCCATCTACAATAATTGAAGAGCTGATTGTTAATTTGCATATATCTTCAAAATTACTTAAATTATTATCAAATACTATTTGGACATTATTAAAAAAAGTTCCATCATTTAATTCTATAAAACCGAAATTTTTAGAATTACGCATTGTTTTTACCCATCCAGAAACTTTTATATCTTGTCCTATATATTTGTCAGTATTTCTAAATAAATCTTTTACTAAAGTATAATTCATAATTTTATTCCTTGCATAAATATATTTAGATTTTGTGGGAAATCTATAAACCTATATAAGTTATTACCAATTATATAACAAATTATTTAAATAAACAATAATTAATAATAAGTTTTTAATGAAAAAAATAACTCTCCTTGTTAAACTTTTTTGTCTAACAAGGAGAGTTAAATTAAATTATATTTTTTATAAATATTTATAAATTACATTTATGATAATATATCTGATAGAGGTGTGACATTATTATTACTTCCAGATGTATTTTCTGTAGCAGTATCCTCATCTGAAGTAGCGTTTTCATCGGTAGTTGATACACTATTTGATACATCATCAGTAACATTAGCAATATCATTTCCAATAGCATTTTCAGTATCTTCATCATCTACAGAATTTAAATCAGTAGAATTAGAAGTTTCATTATCGATTATATTCTCGTCTGATTCATCATCTATTACATTTTCATCAGTAGGTATATCCTCATCAGAAGGAAGAGCAGATTCTATACTTGTTAAAATATTTACTACTTCTAAGTTAGTTTCAAAATCAACAGCAGTGTCAGCAGTTGTTAAAACAAATTGGAAGATAATATCATCTTCTGGAATAAGTATTAAATAATATCTTTCAACTGAATCTGGTGATGTAACGTCAAGGTATGCATAATAAGCATTTGTTTGTCTTACAAAGTTACTTGATCCAAGGTCAACAGTTAAGTTTGAAGATGCTGCTTGAGTTTCATAACTTGATGCTAAAGTTTGAAGTAATGATGAACGTCCAGAAGGAGTTGTTACATCAACCCCAAAAGATTCTGATACATTTGATAATGATTGTCCTGTATATGTTAGAATATATCCACCTTTATTTAAAGAATTATCAGTATCATCATAAAACCATTTTAATGCATCATAAGTAACAGTATAATCGTCAACAAAATTAAAAGGCTGTAGATCTGTTTCTACTTCTTGATTTTCAGTTTCATTTTTAAGAGGTACATCTGGTGTAAAAGCATTTTTTATATCAATTATACCAGCACTAATAAATAAACTAATAATCAACGAAAGTAAAATAGGTGATATTATAAAGTATAAAATTACAGCGATAACTGATGTATTTCCTTTTTTAGTAGCTTCATTCAATAATTGAGAATTATCTGTAATTGTTTGCTTAAATTTATTTAGTTTTCCTTTTACAAAGTTTCTATATAAAGGATAAAAAGCAACTCCATATATTATCATTAGTAGAATTGATATAGCTCCAGCTATAGCAAATGAAACTACTCCTAGTTTTGTAACTAAAAATGTTGATAATATAGCAATTAAAAATGATAGTATTACAAGTAAAAATCCTGTAACATACATTTTTCTATACAAAAAGTATGCTGGTCCAAATAATGCAGAGCACCAATTAAATTTTTTTGAATGTGCTTTTTCATAAAGATTTCCCATCCATCTTTTTATGAATTCTGTATTGTAATCATCATTTGATTCATTATTTACAAAATTTTGATTGTTATAATTATTATCTTGATAGTTTAAATTCGGATCAGAAAAATTAGATGTAACATCAGGATTATCAAAATTTTCAGGCTGATAGTTCATATTGTTAGAATTGTCAAAACCATTATTTTGATAATTCATATTGTTAAAAGAGTTATCTTGATAGTTCATGTTATTAGAGCTATCAAAACCATTATTTTGATAATTCATATTGTTAAAAGAGTTATCAAAATTATTTTCTTGAGGATTCATATTGTCATAATTATTATACTGATAATCCATATTGTTAGTATTATTGTCTTGATTATCTAAACTAGAAACATCAAAGCTATCATTTTGGTTATCTGTATTGATTGGTTCAGCATTATTATTGTTATTAGGTATGCTTTGACTTAATATTGGATTTAAAACAGGTTGATTATTGCTAGGTGAATAATCATTATTATCTTGTTGAGGAAAGTCAGGATTCATATCATTTTTATTAATTGGTTGATATGGATTAGAATTCATTGAATCATAAGGACTTTCTGTATTTGAAATATAATCCGGATTTAAACTGCTATAAGGATCGTTACTTGTTTCGTAAGAATTAACATCAGAATTTTGATTATTGTTTGCTTGATAGGGACTAGCATTAGGATTTGGAACATTACTTGGTTGATAAGGATTATTGTTTGCCCCATTAGGATTTAAATTGTTTAATTCGTCCATTTTTTTATCTCCTTAAATATAATTTTAGGCATTTAAGCCTTTAAAATCAAACATAAATACAAACTATATTATAAAGGAAAACTAAATAATATACAATATAAATAAGAAAATGTAAAATAAATGTAAAATTAAATGTTCCTATTTTTAAGGGTATGAGAAAAAATTTTTCTATAATAATAAACTATAAAAAGTAAGATTGTTTTTTACTTGTAAACCTTAGAAATATATAATATAATAAATGAAAGTATAAAAGATTTAATTATTATTTTTTAAATTTTGTGCTTTAAGAAGAAAGGAATATTAATATTGATGGCAGATTTAAAAAAGAATATTCAATATGTAAAAGGTGTTGGAGAAGCTAGAGCCAAGAAGTTAAACAAGTTAGGAATATATACATTAGAAGATTTGATAACATATTATCCACGAGATTACGAAGATAGAAGCAAAATCAAAAAAATTGCAGAATTGCAAGATGGAGAGAAATGTTCAATTGAAGGAATAGTTGTAACAAGCCTAAATGTAAGAATGCTTGGCAGATATAAAAGTATTGAAAAGGTTATAATTAGAGACGAAACTGATAATTGTATGGTAACATGGTTTAACCAGCCATATATAAAAACTCAAATAAAAAAAGGAGAAACATACAGATTTTTTGGAAAGATGAGTATAAAAAATGGTGTAAAAGAATTAAATTCTCCTGTATTTGAACCAATCTCTCAAAATAATAAAACTGGTAAAATTGTACCAGTATATCCGCTAACTTATGATGTAAAAATAAATGAGATTAGAAAAATAATGCAAAATGGATTAGATTTAGTCGGTAATTTTGAAGAAGTAATGCCAAGGTACATATTAGATAAATATAATCTAATTGATTATGATAAAGCAATAAAACAAATCCATTTTCCAGTCGATTTTGAAAGTTTTAGAAAAGCGAGAAGAAGATTAGTTTTTGATGAGCTTTTTACAATGCAATTAGGATTGCTTAAATTAAAAGCAGAAAATAATGAAGAAATAAAAGGAATAAAATATGATGAAAATGTAAATATGTCAGATGTTATAAATGATTTACCTTTTAAATTAACAAAAGCACAACTAAATGTTTTAGAAGAAATAAATTCTGATATGGAAAAAGAAAGACCAATGAACAGATTACTTCAAGGTGATGTTGGCTCTGGAAAAACAATAGTAGCTATGATAGCAGCTTATAAGGCGGTAAAAAGTGGTTATCAGGTAGCAATTTTAGCACCAACGATGATTTTGGCAAAACAACATTTAGATAATTTTGAAAAAATATTAGGAAAATATGGAATTAAATGTGAAGGCTTAGTTGGAGGAATGACTGCAAAACAGAAAAGGCTAGCTTTAGAGAGAATCGAAAGTGGAGAAGCTAACATCGTTATTGGTACACACGCTTTATTAGAGGAAAATGTAAACTTTAATAAATTAGGTTTTGTTGTAACAGACGAGCAACACAGATTTGGTGTAAAACAAAGAAGTAAAATAATAGCTAAAGGAGAAAATCCAGATGTTTTAGTTATGACTGCAACTCCAATTCCTAGGACACTCGCACTTATATTATATGGAGATTTGGACATTTCAATAATTGATGAATTACCACCGAATAGAAAGCATGTAGAAACATTTGCAGTATCAAAAAAATTAGAAACTAGAATAAATGAATTTGTAAAAAAAGAAATAGAAAAAGGTAGACAATGTTATGTAGTATGCCCATTAGTAGAAGAGTCAGAAGACCCAGAGGCACCTAAATTAAAATCAGCAGTAGAACTTGCAGAAGAATATAAAACTAAGATTTTTCCAAACTTTAAAGTAGAATGTTTACATGGAAAAATGAAAGCAAAAGAAAAAGATGAAATTATGGAAAAATTTAAGAACAAAGAAATAGATATATTAGTTTCAACAACTGTAATTGAAGTTGGCGTTGATGTTCCGAATGCAAGTTTAATGATAATAGAAAATGCAGAAAGATTTGGTCTAGCACAATTACATCAATTAAGAGGTAGAGTAGGAAGGGGAGAATACAAATCTTATTGTATATTAAAGTGCAATGCTGTAAATGATATAGTTAGAGAGAGAATGGAAATAATGACAAAAACTGATAATGGATTTACAATAGCAGAAAAAGATTTAGAATTAAGAGGTTCGGGAGACTTTTTTGGAACTAAACAACATGGTATACCGGAATTTAAAATTGCTAATTTATTTCAAGATATGGAAATTTTAAAAGAGGTTCAATCACTTGCAATACATATAATTGGACAAGATGAAAATCTGGAAAAAGAAGAAAATAAACCTTTAAAGAAACTAGTTGAAAAGAAATTTCCTTCAAATGTGGAAATAACAATTTAATAGTGCTCTATAACGAGTCTCGGATTTAAGTGAATCACCGAGACTTGTTTTTTTCACGTAAAATTCACAAATAAATTAGCAATCTATATTGACATTTGCTAAAAATGGATATAGAATATTAGCAGACTAAAAACAAGAGTGCTAAAAAGTTACTAATTACAATAAACATCAAAAAAAAGTAAATTAATGATTCTATAAATATTGCTTATCTAAATTAGTAAATTAGATAACATAATTTTTTTACGTAAAAAAGGAATCATAAAGAGGTGGTAAATTTGGAATTAGATAATAGAAAGAAAAGAATATTACAAGCAATAGTAAATGAATATATTGATACAGTAGAGCCAGTAAGTTCAAATAGTTTGATAGATAAATATGGACTTGAGTGTAGTAGTGCTACAGTTAGAAATGATATGGCAGAGCTTGAAAAAGAAGGTTTTTTGGAAAAAACTCATATATCAAGTGGAAGAATACCATCTACAAAAGGATATAGATTTTATGTTGATAAATTGTTAAATGAAAAAAATTTAACATTAAATGAAATAAGATATATAAATCAAGCATTAGAAAATAAAGTAAATGAAATGGAAGAACTTACAAAGATAGCTACAAATACTATTTCAGATGTAACACATTATACAACAGTTTCAATAGAGCCAAATGCCAAAAAACAAAGAATTCAAGAAATAAAATTTGTTTTAATAGGTACAAGGATGCTTATGGCAGTAATTCTCACAGAAACTGGTACGATAAAGGAAACCATAATAAAATTTGACGAAGATATTAGTCAAGAACAAGTTGATACACTTAACATAATATTTAATAACAAATTAAGAGGACAGTATTTATCAATTATTGATGTGCCAATGGAGAAATATATAATTAATGAAATGTCATATAAAGTAGATGTAATAAAACCAATAATAAATCAAATTACAAAGCTTTTAAATGAAGAATCAAAAATATATTTAAAAGGTGCAAATAGAGCCTTAGATAATCCTGAATTTAAGAGTGGAGATTTAGCAAAGAGATTTCTAGGATTATTAGACAGAAAAGATTTTATATCAGATATACTAGAAAATGACGAAGAATTTAATGTATATATAGGAAATGAGCAAAATGGTTTAAAAGATTTAAGCATAGTAACTTTTAGAAATATAGTTGCAGGAAAAGACTTAGGAACAATAGGAATTATAGGACCTACAAGAATGGATTATTCAAAAGTAATATCAGTACTTAAATATATAAATAAAGAACTTAATAAGAATATGAATAATGAACTAGGAAGTGGAAAAACAGACTAATAAAGCAAATTTAATAAGTAGAAGAACAAAATAATTGCAGTAAATCTAATAAGCGTAAGGATAGATTTATTAATAATTTGCAATTAAAATTTATTTAATATAATTAAAGTAAGGTTTATAGATGTAACCTAAAAAATCTAAATAACAAGCAAGGAGAAATCGTATAAAAAAATTATACGCAAAAAAGTAGTAAAATGGATGAAAATGTAAATAATATGAACAATGATAATTTACAAAACGAAAATCAAATGGAAAATAATACGAATGAAAAAAAAATAGAAAACGAAAATATGAAATTTGAAAAAAAAGAAAAAACAGAAGTAGATATTTTAAATGAAAAAATTGAAGAACAAAAACAAGATATAGAAGAAAAAGAAGACAGAATAAAAAGACTAATGGCAGAATTTGAAAACTTTAAAAAGAGAAGCGATAAAGAAAGAACAGGAATGTATAATTCTGTTATGGGAGATGTGGTAATGAAATTATTACCAGTCATAGATAATCTAGAAAAAGCAGTAGAAAGTACTACACAGGACGAACAATATAAAAGTGGAATTGAATTAGTATTAAAGCAATTTAAAGAAGTACTTAGTTCAAATGGAGTAAAAGAAATAGAGGCAGTAGGACAACCATTTGATCCATCACTTCATGAAGCAGTAAGTCTAGTAGAAGATAGTTCACTTGGAGCAAAAATTGTAAAAGAAGAATACAGAAAGGGCTATATGATAGGAGACAGAGTATTAAGACACTCATTAGTAGTTGTAGCCAATTAAAAAGTTATTAATTTTTTAATTATATATAACAAAAGAAAAATATTAACCAAATAGGAAAAAAATAAAAAATAAGGGCAAAAAGTATAAAATAAAGGTAACCATACCAAAATTAAGGAGGAAATTTAAAATGGGAAAAATTATAGGAATTGACTTAGGAACAACAAACTCATGCGTAGCAGTTATGGAAGGAGGAGAACCAGTTGTAATACCAAATTCAGAGGGTAATAGAACAACTCCATCTGTAGTAGCATTTTCAAAAGATGGAGAAAGATTAGTTGGACAAATTGCAAAAAGACAAGCTGTTACAAATCCAGATCATACAATAATGTCAATAAAAAGAAAAATGGGAACAGCTGAAAAAATTTCAATAGATGGAGATAAATTCTCACCACAAGAAATATCAGCAATGATATTACAAAAAATAAAATCAGATGCAGAAAGTTATTTAGGAAGCCCTGTAACACAAGCTGTTATAACAGTACCAGCATATTTCAATGACTCTCAAAGACAAGCAACAAAGGATGCAGGAAAAATTGCGGGATTAGAAGTGTTAAGAATAATAAATGAGCCAACAGCTGCAGCATTGGCATTTGGAATGGATAAAGAAGATCAAGATCAAAAAATAATGGTATATGACTTAGGTGGAGGAACATTTGATGTTTCAATACTAGACATTGGAGATGGAGTATTTGAAGTTTTATCAACAAATGGAAATACACACTTAGGAGGAGACGACTTTGACCAAAAGATAATAGATTATCTAGTAGCAGAATTTAAGAAAGAACAAGGAATAGACTTAAGCCAAGATAAAATGGCAATGCAAAGATTAAAAGAAGCTGCTGAAAAAGCAAAAATAGAACTTTCAGGTATGCAACAAACACAAATTAACTTACCATTCATTACAGCAGATGCAACAGGACCAAAACACTTAGATGTAACATTAACAAGAGCAAAATTTGAAGAATTAATACATGACCTAGTAGAATCAACAAGAGTACCAGTTGAAAATGCATTAAAAGACGCAGGAATAACTGCAAGTGAACTTCATAAAGTATTATTAGTAGGTGGATCAACAAGAGTACCTTGTGTACAAGAAATGGTTAAAAAGATAACAGAAAGAGAACCAGATAAAGGAATAAATCCAGATGAATGTGTTGCAATTGGTGCAGCAATTCAAGGTGGAGTTCTTTCTGGAGATGTAAAAGATTTAGTATTATTAGATGTTACACCACTTTCACTAGGAATTGAAACATATGGTGGAGTTTCAACTAGATTAATAGAAAGAAATACAACAATTCCAACAAAGAAATCTCAAATATTCTCAACAGCAGCAGATGGTCAAACAAGTGTTGAAGTACATGTACTTCAAGGAGAAAGAGAAATGGCAGCAGACAATAAAACATTAGGAAGATTCCAATTAACAGGAATTGCACCTGCACCACGTGGAGTACCACAAATAGAGGTTACATTTGACATAGATGCAAATGGTATAGTTCACGTATCAGCTAAAGATATGGCAACAGGAAATGAACAACAAGTATCAATTACAGCAAGTACAAACTTGACAGACGAAGAAATTGATAAAGCAGTAAAAGATGCAGAAGCTCATGCTTCAGAAGATAAAAAGAAAAAAGAAGAAATCGAAGTTAGAAATAATGCAGAAAGTTTAGTTTATAATTGCCAAAAAACTCTTGATGAATTAGGAGACAAAATAAGTAGTGAAGAAAAATCAAAAGTTAAGGAAGAAATTGATAAAGTAAATAAAGCATTAGAAGGAAAAGATGTTGAAGAAATAAAAAAAGCAACAGATAGCTTAACACAAGCATTTTATTCAATATCAGAAAAATTATATAGTCAAGCTCAAGCAGCTCAGGCGTCTGCACAAGGAGGAGCAAATGCTACTGATGCACAAAATTCTGAAGCAAAAGAAAATTCATCCAATGGTTCAGATACTAATGCAACTGAGACTGACAGCGAAGAAGAAAAATAATAATACAGGAAATTTTGATTATGGATACAAAAAATATCTTTTTTATAGATAAAAAAGGCAATATAATAACAGATGATGAAATATATTATCATGAAGAATTAGCTAAAAAAATATTAGAAAGCGATGAAAATCTTAAAAAGAAATATCTTGAAAGTGGTCTTAATGATAAAACATTATTTTTATTATTATTTGAAAAATATTTTGTAGGAAGTGATACAAATATTTATAGAGAAATTATTTATTTATCTCCTATTATAGAAGATAGAAAAGGTATTTTAGCATATTATCATGAGGAAGGATATAAATTAATAGACTTAAGGCGAGAATACGGAGAAAAAATCGATAAAATGTTAGAAAAAGAAGAACAAGAAAGATAAAATATGAGGTTGGAGTACTAAACCAACCTCAAGAATTAATATAGCCTAAAATAATTCAATTGGAGGAAAAAATGGCAAAGGATTATTATGAAGTCTTAGGTTTAGACAAAAATGCATCAGATGAAGATATAAAAAAGGCATATAGAAGATTAGCAAAGAAATGGCATCCAGATGCAAATCCAGATAATAGAAAAGAAGCAGAAGAAAAATTTAAAGAAGTAGGAGAAGCTTATTCGGTTTTGTCGGATCCGCAGAAAAGAAGAAATTATGATCAGTTTGGTTCAGCAGAAGGCTCACCATTTGGAGCAGGATATGGAGGAGCTGGTAGCGGATTTGGTGGATTTGGAAATGGTTTCGGAGGCTTTGGAAATTCTTATACATATACAACTGGAGGATTTGATGATATAGTTGATGACTTTGTTTCATCTTTTTTTGGAGGTGGAAGAAGGAAAACAAAATCAGCTAATGCACCAACTAAAGGTCAAGACTTAAGATATAGTATAGATATTACATTTGAAGAGTCTTTTACAGGAGCAGAAAAGGAATTTTCAGTAAATAAAAATGTAAAATGTGATGACTGTGATGGTTCTGGAGCAAAGCCAGGAACAAGTGTAGAAACTTGTCCAATATGTCATGGTACAGGACAAGTAAAGAAAAATCAAACTATAGGTGGATTTGCAACATTTCAAACAGTAGGTCCTTGCGAAAATTGTAGAGCAACAGGAAAAGTAATAAAAGAACCTTGTGATACATGCAAGGGAAAAGGTACAGTAAGAAAGAATGTAAAAATTAAATTTAGTATACCAGAAGGAACGCAAAACGGCGAAACTTTACTTTTAAGAGGCAAGGGAGAACCAGGAAAAAACGGAGGACCAAATGGTGATATATATGTAGATATACGAGTAAAGAAAAGTAATATATTTAATCGTGTAGGGAATGATATAGAAATTATAATTCCAATTACAATAACGCAAGCAACTTTAGGAGCTAAATTAAAGATTCCAACAGTTGGTGGAAAAGATGTGGATTATGATATATCAGAAGGAACTCAAACAGGAAGTAAATTTACTATTAAAGGAAAAGGATTTAAAAGAGGTGGTTCAACTGGAGATTTAATTTTTACGGTTCAAGTTCAAACGCCAAAGAGATTATCTAAAGAGCAGAGAGAATTATTTATGAAGCTGGCGAAGTCAATGAATGAACAGCCTCCAGTAAAGAAAAAAGGAATATTTGGATAAAAGCAAATGAGAAAATGGCAAAAATTACAAAAATCTATTTAGATTGACTAAATAGATTTTTTAATATATACTTTTTTAAGTATTACAAAAGAATGGAAGTTTATAATATGAATAATGTATCAAATATAATTAGAGTGTTGCAAATTGGAATGCATGATGAAATTGGTGGAGTTGAAACATATTTAATGAATTACTATCGAAACATTGATAGAACTAAAATTCAGTTTGATTTTATAAATCCATATAATAAATTGTGTTTTGAAAATGAAATAAATGAATTAGGAGGAGTAATTTATAAAATTCCAAACTTCAAAAAAAATCCAATAGGGTACTATAGGAAAATAAAGAAGATAATTAAGGAAAATAATTATCAAATTGTGCATATAAATATGCTATCTTCCGCTAATATATTGCCTGTTATTGCGACTAAAAAGTGTAAAGTTAGACATATAATAGTACATTCACATAATAATAATATTCCTACTGGAATTATTAGAAGAATATTAGATAAAGTTAATAAAAAAGTAGTATTAAAATATGCAACTGATTTATTTGCATGTTCTGATTTAGCAGGATTATGGATGTTTGAAAATCAAAATTTTACATTAATAGAAAATGCTATTGATTTAACAAATTTTAAATTTAGTATTAATATAAGAGAAAAAATAAGAAAAGAATTGAAAGTGGATGACAAATTTGTAATAGGTCATGTAGGAAGGTTTTGTTATCAAAAAAATCATGAATTTTTAATTGATGTATTTAATCAAGTACAAAAAGAAATTAAAAATGCTGTTTTAATTTTAATAGGTGCTGGAAAGCTTGAAGAAGAAATAAAAAAGAAAGTAAATGATTTAAATATTAATAATAAGGTTATATTTTTAGGAACTACTGATAAAGTAAATGAATATTTTAATGCAATGGATTTATTTGTTTTGCCATCAAGATTTGAAGGCTTACCGGTTGTTGGAATCGAAGCTCAGGCCTTAAACTTGAAATGTTTCTTATCACAAAATATAACAAAAAAAGCTAAAATGATAGATAAAACAGAATTTTTACCAATAAATGATGCTAAAATATGGGCAGATAGTATAAAAGATTATATTAATAATAAAAACAATGAAAATATAGAGGAAAATTTCCCAAAAGAATATGATATTAAATATGCAGCTAAAAAATTAGAAAAAATATATGAGAAAATGGAAGAAAATGAAAAATATTAGTAGTTATATTTTTTTACTGAAAATAATTAATATGTATAATCTAATTATGTAAAAATATAAAAATTAATATTTACATAGAAACTAAAATATGTAATAATAAATATATAAAAATAAGAAAAAAAGGTGGACAGTTTAATATAAGTATTAATATCTTATAAACCTAATAATTTATTAGATAAGTTAATAGAAGACTTTTGTTTAATAATATTTTCATTAATTATGCCAATAAAGCAGTATAAGGAGTAGCATATATATCATAAGAAATAATTAAAAAATAAAACAAAGGAGAGAAAATAAAATGAGTAGAAAAAACAGAAAAAAGAAGACTAAAGTACAAAAAGCTATAAAAGTAATAACAATAATTTTGATAATATTAATAATATGTGTAGGTGCTGTTATTGCTGGTGGTTGGACTTATATAAACTCAATGATAGGATCAGTTAATCAAGAGGAAATTGATGAAAATGCAATAGGAATTAATGAAGATACTTTAGAAAATTTAAAAGAATATAGAAATATTGCGTTACTTGGGATAGATAGTAGAGCAGATGACTATGGATTGGGAAATAGAAGTGATTGTATAATAATAGCAAGTATTAATCAAAGTACAAATGATGTAAAATTAATATCTGTTTATAGAGATACATATTTACAACTTAAGGAAAATGGAATGACAAAGCTAGATAAAGTTACTCATGCATATTCATATGGTGGTGCTCAAAACACCTTATTAGCACTAAACACTAACTTAGATTTAAACATCAAAGAATATGTAACAGTGAATTTTGATGCTGTAATTCTTGCTGTAGATGCATTGGGTGGTATATCTATTAATATAGATAGCCAAGAGCTAAGCTATATTAATAGTTATATAGATGCTTTAATCAAATCATCAGGAAAATCTTCGAAACATATTACAACTACAGGAATGCAAGTTTTAGATGGAGTTCAAGCGGTTGCATATTCTAGAATAAGGTATACTGATGGTGGTGATTATAAGAGAACAGAAAGAATGAGAACAGTTATAGAGGCAATGGTAGACAAGGCAAAAACTTTAGGAATAGGAAAACTTACTAGTTTTGTAAACACAATTTTACCTAAAATAAGTACTAATATGTCATCAGGAGATATTTTATCATTAGTTCCAAATCTTATGAACATTAATTTTTCAAACAGTTTGGGATGGCCATATACAACAAAGGGTATAACTTTTGATAGATGGTATGGGGTACCAACTACGTTGGAAAGCAACGTTATAAAGTTACATAAAGAAATATTTGAAGAAACTGACTATGAAATTTCTGAAGAAGTAAAAAATATTAGTAATCAAATTGTTACAAAAACAGGTTATAAGGAAGAATAAATATAAATAAAAATATTATTAATTGAAAAAATTGCTAGAAATAAAAAGTAGTAAACTATTTACTAAGTCAATGAAATATTATATAATTTACTTGAGCTGGTGTATGAAAAATACATGCAAAAAGGAGTGAGAAAATTGACTGATATGCAGGTAACTGAAAAAATCGAAAACAAAGAAATAATACATATCAATAAAAAAGTAAAGAAAAAAAGTATAGAAAATATCAGTAAAAGTATATATTTAGTTGTAAAAAGAGTATTTGATATAATAGCAGGAATTTGTGGAATAATTATATTAATACCTTTAACATTAATTGTGTGGATTATTAACAAAATCAATAAAGAAAATGGGCCAATCTTTTATTCTCATACTAGAATAGGAAAAGACGGAAAACCTTTTAAAATGCATAAATATAGAACAATGTGTGTTGATGCAGATAAAAAACTTGAAAAAATATTATCAGAAGATGAGAATTTAAAGAAAGAATGGGAAAAGAATAGAAAATTATCAAAAGATCCAAGGATTACTAAAGTAGGTAGATTTTTAAGAAAAAGTTCATTAGATGAGTTTCCTAATTTTATAGATGTAATAACAGGAAAAATGAGTCTAATTGGTCCAAGAGCAGTTGTTCCAGATGAATTAAAAAAGTTTGGAAAATATAAAGATGAAATATTAAAAGTTAAACCAGGTATAACAGGTTATTGGGCTTCACATGGAAGAAGTAAAATCTCTTATGAAGAAAGAGTAAAAATGGAATATTATTATGTAACAAATATTTCTTTATGGTTAGATATAAAAATTTTCTTTAAAACAATAGTTTCAATAATAAATAAAACAGGAGCTATATAAAATATTTAAACAAAGGAGAAAAAGATGCCAAATATAAAAGTTGATTTTAAATTTGCAGATATTAAAGAAAAAGATATATTAAAGCATGCTGATGTAATTGAAGAAATACATAACGAATTAGAAGAAAAAAGCAAAGATAATAAAGAATTTGTTGGTTGGCTACATTTGCCAACTAATTATGACAAAAAAGAATTTGCAAGAATAAAAAAATCAGCGAGTAAAATACAAAATGATTCAGATATTTTATTAGTTATTGGAATAGGTGGATCATATTTAGGAGCAAGAGCAGTAATTGAATCTCTTCATAGCTCAATTTATGATGAAGATAAAAAAAAGACAAGAGTAATTTTTGTAGGAAATAATTTAAGCCCTAATTATATAAATGATGTAATTGAAGTGCTACAAGGAAAAGATTTTAGCATTAATGTTATATCTAAATCAGGAACAACAACGGAGCCAGCAATAGCTTTTAGAATTTTTAGAGAAATTATAGAAAATAAATATGGCATAAAAGAGGCAAGAAAAAGAATATATGTAACAACTGACAAGAAAAAAGGAGCATTAAAAACATTAGCAGATTCAGAAGGTTATGAAACATTTGTAATCCCAGATAATGTTGGAGGCAGATTTTCAGTTTTAACTGCAGTAGGTTTATTACCAATTGCAGCAAGTGGGTTAAATATAGATAAACTTATTGAAGGGGCAGCTATAGCAGAAGACAAATATTTAGATAAATCTTTAAAATATAATGAATGTTATAAATATGCAGTAGTTAGGAATATGTTATATGAAAAAAATAAATCAGTAGAAATGCTTATTAATTACGAACCAAAGATGCATTATTTCATTGAATGGTGGAAACAATTATTTGGAGAAAGTGAAGGAAAAGATGGTAAGGGGTTGTTCCCTTCTGGAGCAGATTACACAACAGATTTACACTCTTTAGGGCAATACATACAAGAGGGAAGAAGATTAATGTTTGAAACAGTACTAAACATTGAGAAGAGTGAATCAGATATTGTAATAAATTTTGATGAAGATAATCTAGATAATTTAAATTATTTGCAAGGAAAAAAATTATCATATATAAATAAAAAAGCGATGGAAGGAACTATTAAAGCTCATGTAGATGGAGGAGTTCCTAATATATTAATAAACATAAAAAAATTAGATGAAGAGTCATTAGGAGAATTGATTTACTTTTTTGAAAAAGCTTGCGGTGTTTCTGCAGAGCTTCTAGAAGTTAATCCATTTAATCAACCAGGGGTTGAAAAATATAAGACTAATATGTTCAAACTTTTAAAAAAGCCAGGCTATGAAAACGTGTAAAAGGGTTTTAGATATAGGATATATTCATGGGAAAAATAGGAGTTTAAAAAGTCCTAAACAAGCATACTTGATTTTTATTAAAATATGTGATAAACTATTATATGTTATAAAAATAAAGTAATAGTTAAAACTAATACTAATTTAAGAAATAAAGAGAACTATAAATAAATACATCTCTTAAAAGAAAGGAATGATACATAAAATGACAGTAGTAAAATACATCTTATTAGCAATTTATATTGTAGTATGCATTGCATTAATTTTAATTACAACATTTCAATCAAAAGATAATAATAATTCTGCAGAAGATACTTATGAGAATCCTAGCACGAATAAATATTATCAAAGAAATAAAGGAAGAACAAAAACAGGAAAAGTACAACGTAATACAATAGTGTTGGGAGTTACATTTGCAATACTTAGTGTAGTTACAGCGATTGTATTTGTTTTATAATAAGATAATGAAATGCATATAGAAATATATGCATTTTTTGCGTTTTAAAAGGACTAAGATTTATTTAAAAATTATATAAAATGTTAGATTATTAGATAAAATAATTAATAAAAGAGTTTAGTAATATAGAAAATAAAGAAAGGAGAATCGAATAATATTTATTAAAAAGTAGAAATTAATAAAAATTATTCGAAAAATATAAATGAAAGAATTACTTCAAGGAATATACAATTCAAACGAAAGAGGATTTGGTTTTGTAAAAATAGGAGAAAATTCATCTGATATTTTTATTGCAAAAGAAAACTCTAATTCTGCAATGGATGGCGATAAAGTATCACTTGCTTTGATAGAAGGCAAAAAAAGAGGGGACCATTTAGAAGGAAAAATTATAAAAGTTTTAGAAAGAAATATAGTCCAAGTTGTAGGTACTTTCAAGAAAAGTAAAAACTTTGGATTTATTATTCCTGATGACAAAAAAATAGTAGGAGATATTTTTGTATCAAAGTCAAAATGGGGAAAAGCTAAAAACAATGAGAAAGTTGTTGCCGAAATTACAAAATATCCAGAAAGAAATAGAAAAGCAGAAGGGCAAATAATTGAAGTTTTAGGAAATAAAGATGAAGCAGGAATAGATATGCTTTCGATTGTAAAAGCTTTTAAGCTTCCAAACGAATTTCCACAAGATGTTATAGATGAAGCAAAGGGGAAGTTAAATGAGGAAATAACTCCTAAAGGCAGATTAGATTTACGAAATAAAGAAATGTTTACAATAGATGGAGAAGATGCAAAAGATTTAGACGATGCAGTATTTGTGGAAAAAAATGAAAATGGAACATATCTTTTAGGAGTAAATATAGCTGATGTTAGCCACTATGTAAAAGAAGGAAGTAAGCTTGATAAAGAAGCAATATTAAGAGGTACAAGTGTGTATATGTTAGATAGAGTTATACCAATGCTTCCAAAAGAACTTTCAAATGATATATGTAGTTTAAATCAAGGTAAAGACAGATATTGTTTATCTTGCATAATGACAATAGATAAAGAGGGAAATGTAATTGATTCAGATATAAAAAAGAGCATAATTAGAGTAACTGAGAGGATGAATTATCACGATGTATTTGACATAATCGAAAGAAGAAATGATAAAACATTAAAAAAATATGAAAAATATATTGATCATTTTGACAGAATGAAGGAATTAGCCATTATATTAAAAAACAAAAGAAATAAAGATGGTTACTTATCATTAGATATTCCAGAAAGTAAAATAACTCTTGATAAATATGGACATCCAATAGATATAAGAGCTTATGATACAAATTTTGCAAATGAAATCATTGAACAATTTATGTTACTTGCAAATGAAACAGTAGCAGAAAGATTTTATTGGCTTGAGGCTCCTTTTATATATAGAGTTCACGAAAAACCAGAAGAAGAAAAAATTGCAGATTTAAATAAATATTTATATAATTTTGGATATAGAATTAAAGGCAAAAAGGATGATATAAAGCCAAAAGCATTTCAAGCTGTTTTAGAAGATGTTAAGGGAAAAGACGAAGAAAAAGTTGTATCTAATCTTTTACTTAGAACCTTAAAAGTAGCAAGATATGAAGCAGAAAATAAGGGCCATTTTGGAATAGCTAGTAAATATTACTGCCATTTTACATCTCCAATTAGAAGATATCCAGATCTTTTTATTCATAGAATAATAAGTAAGTATTTAGAATCTGATTATAATGTTGATGAAGAATTAAAAGAAAAATATAATGTTCAAGCAATAAAATATGCTGAAAGCTCATCAGAGTGTGAACAAGTTGCAACAAAGGCTGAGAGAGAAAGTGAAGATATGAAAAAAGCTGAATTTATGGAAGATAAAATTGGTGAAGTTCATAATGGAATAATCTCAAGTGTAACTAACTTTGGAATGTTCGTAGAACTTGAAAATACGATTGAAGGATTAATAAGATTTGATGATTTAGATGATGATTATTATATTTATAATGAAAATAATAAATCTTTAATTGGAGAACACACAGGAAAAATTTATAAGCTAGGAGACAAAATAAAAATAGAAGTACTTTCAGCAGATAAAGATACAAGAAGAATTGATTTTAAGTTGGCAGAAGATTAGGACTACGGGACTGAAGTCGGACAAAAATATACCTTGGGGAATATAAAACCTCAAGGTATTTTTTAACTATATAGAAAGAGAGTTTTTCAACTACTCTTTTTAATATATTTTAAGACTTAGTTTCTGTTAGCAAATAACTTGAAGAAAGATGACTATTCACATTAGCAGAAAAGAAAGCATTTTGATACTTATTAAGCCAATCATAATTTTTCCATTCATTCCAAGTTAAAAATTTGCTTACAGCATATTTACCAAACTTACAAATATCAGAATTAAATTCTTTAGAAGTTTTATATAAATAGTCGTTAATATGTGCTAGAAAATATGAATTAACATAATCTTCAATTAAAGCCTTATTTTCATCAGTCATATAATTTGAATGTTCTGAAGAAGTTAGTAATCTCATTTTTAAATTAACATCACATTTTATATAAGGATTATCATTAACAAGTTCAACGGTATTTTTAGAGTTTGCTTTATAAATATATAAAGAAATATAATTTGAGTCGTCAAATGGACTTGGAATATCTACAGTAGCATTATCAAAATTGTTACTTAAAATTAAATGACATATTGTTTCTAATCCACTTATTTCTCCAACTAATTTATCACTTTTAAAAACAGCTAGTCCTAGATTTTCTATATTTTTTTGAGAATTATCATCAGATTCTTTTGCAGTATATTCATTATCATTAAGTGTCATAGAATTATCGCCTACATTGTTAGATTCAAGTCCACTTATGCTTCCAAGTATTGCATAAGGACTACCAAATGTATCTGATAAATCGCAAAAGAAATCTTTTAATGTAATAGGCTCAGTATAACTTGTATTTTTCTTAGAAGATGTTTCTAAACCAAAATATTTTACAGAAACTTCGTCAATAACAGGTTTAGAATTTTCTAAAAAATATTTTGCACTGCATTTTGAAATGAGTATATTGCAAGTTGGTCTAATTTCAATATTATTTTTGAAACTATAAATATATTCACCTATACCTTGTCCAGCTAATTCTTCAGAAAAAATAAGATATTTACAATGAGTCATATTTACTTTTTTACTTAAATAACTGTTAAGTAAACTTATTCCTATATCAAGATTGTTACATTCAACCGTATTAATTGTAGAGGAGCTTCCAGATGAAGAACCTTCACTGCTTTCTTCAGAGCCTGATGAGTATGGTGAATTAATCTGGAAACTAATGGTTAAATCATTATTTTGACCAACATCAAACCCAATAGCAACAACATATGCGAGTTCATCAATTGAATTTATAGAACTGCTATTGCTAAATGAAAACAATATTATTAATATCCCAAGCAATAGTATTAAAAATTTTCTAGCCTTCATCTAAATCTCCTTTTATACAAAAATATTTAATTGGTATTTTGATTATTTACATTAATTAAAAATCTTTTTGCACGTATTTTATTTTTTAAATTAAATCTAGTTTTCTTAAAATAGCCAATTAAAAGAATTAGAAAACTATATACAAAAATTATTATAAGAGCAGAATATTTATAGATAACATTTTCAGCAAATAATATTTGACTAGAATCTTTAGGAATTAAAGATACTAGAAAAATCAAGATTCCTACTATATAAATTATAGGAGAAGAGTTTTTTACACCGAAAGTTTTTTTATTCATTTTAGTAATATAAGAAATTATAACTGATAGATATGATAAAAATGTGAAAATCCATACTAAAATAAATAATGCATCTGCTCTTTCAAAAAATTTTCCAAATTCAATAGTACGAGTACTCATATACACTGATAATGTTTCGGTTCCTGTTGTTAAAAATGGAAATAATAACAATAATGAAGTAACACTTAATAAAAGATAGATTGCAGAAAGTATAATTGAGATTATTCCAACTTTTTTAAAATCTTTTTGTTCTTTAAGGTTTGGTCTGATTAAATATAGAAAAAGTAATCCACCAAAAGAAAATACATTTAAACTTCCGGTAATAAAAGTCTCTTTTACTCCAAATCCCATTATAGGGAAAATTCGTTGATACTCAACCTTATCAAGTGAAGCTATAAATATTACTACAACAGTTACTAATATAACGAATATTACTAATGTATTGCTTTTTACAATATTTTTAAAGCCTAATTTGTTTGCAATCATAGCTACCAAAAGAAAAATCAAAATTATGAGTGGAGTAGCTGCATTTGGAAAGTATATTAATCTTAATAATTCAGAAAAATTTAATATTAAAATTCCTGATACAAAAATTAAATATAATGAATAAACAATAGAAGTAATTATTTGTAAAGGTTTATTACCAACATATTCTGAAACATCAAGAATATCTTTTCCGAGCAAATGGTTCAAATAATTTATTTAATATCAAGAAAAATACGATTGTTAAAAATGATATATATATAACATTTATTATTGAAGCAGATCCAGTTGAGCGTAAAATAGAATTAGGCAAATTAAGAATAATGTGGCTTAGAGTAACAATAACAATTAAAAAAGTTGCTTCAATTATATTTAACTTATCAGTATTCAAAATTTATTATCTCCTTTCAAAAATAAATGATATTTTGTACTTCACACAATATAAAGTTGTTTATAAAATTATTGCTGTTTAAGGTTTCTCCATTTTAAGCTGATATGACTTTGAGTTCTAGGTCTTTTTGTAGCAAGATAATCTTCTCTAAATTCTCTTTTCCAAGCAGGGCGTAAAAGGTATCTATTATCCTTGCTAGGATTAAGTGGCGCATAAGGTGCTAAATATGGTACACCAAAAGATTTTAAAGAACATAGCACAATTAAATGTATAAATAAACCTATTGCAATTCCAAAGAATCCAGCCATTGCTCCTAAAATAGTATAGATAAACCTTGCAATTCTTAAATGAAAACTAAGTGAAAAGTCTAGTACTGCAAATGAGGTAATACCAGTAATAGCAACAATTATAATAAGAATAGGAGAAACAATACTAGCATCAACTGCAGCTTGCCCTAATATAAGTGTTCCTACAATTCCAACAGTATTCCCCAGAGAATTTGCAGCTCTTAAACCAGCTTCACGTATAATCTCAAAAGATACTTCCATAATCAAAATTTCTATAATTATCATAAATGGAACTGATGACCTAGAAGCAACTATTGAAAACAGTAAGTCAGTGGGTAATAATTCACTGTGATATGTCGTAATTGCAATGTAAAAACTAGGAAGTAATAATGTTAAAACGAATGAAATTGCCCTAATAATTTTTAACATATTTGCAGCAATATAATTTATGTTTGTATCTTCTTGCGATTTTAGAAAATCAAAAATAGTAATAGGAACTATCAAAACATAGGGGCAACCATTATAAACAATGACAACTCTACCTTGTAGTAGATATGATGTAGCTCTATCAACTCTTTCAGTTTGAACAGCTTCGGGCAATGTAGTTGTTATATCATCTTTTATAAATTGTTCTAATTCACCAACTGACAAACAATAATCAACATCAATATTGTTAATTCTGTATTTAACTTCAGCTACTAAATCAGGGTTTGCAATGTTTTTTAAATAACAAACAGCACATTTATTTTTATCAATTTTTCCAACTGTTAGATTTTCAATAATCAAATTTTCATTAGATAAATTTCTTCTAATCATAGAAGTATTAGTTCTTAAATTTTCTACAAAAGCTTCTTGCGAACCTCTTATGATGGGTTCATTTTTTGGCTCAGATATACTTCGAGTTTCAAACTTTTTTGTTGAAATATTAAATGCAAAATCAAGTGTATCTATAAAAAGAACACAATTGCCAGAAACGACTTCATCAGCGATGGTATCAAATGAATTTTCTTTTGTTACATCATTTTGAGGTAGCAAACAGTCAAGAATATAATCATTCATATTAAATTTTTTTACTCTTCTAACTGAAATATTATTAGCAATAGCTTCTGATATGATTTGAGGTCCATCATAAGAGTTAGCAGTATTTTTCATCATTAAAGGTTTTAAAATAAAATCATTTATTGAATCATTATCACTCATTCCATCAATGTAAATGATAAAAGATTTATATTGCTTATTTTTGACATGTATTAAGAACTCTCTTATTTTAATATCAGAGTTAATAAGAGAGTTAAATCTAGAATGAATATATTCTAAATTAACATCTATACTAGGATATACATTTTTATTTTTTAATAGATCTTCTGGTTGTTTTTTATTTTCAGTATCTTGTGGTTTTTCAGGCAAAACAAAAGAAGTATCAGTATCTTGTTCATCTTGAAATAAAGATTTAATTAGCTTTTTAAACTCCATTTAAAAATTCATTCCTTGTATAATAAATTTAGGTTTTTAAAAAGATACCTATAAACTGTTTATTTATGAAATGTTTGACATATATTAATTATGTATATTTTTTTCTAAAATATGAAAAAATATACATTTTTTTTGAGCATATATAAATCTACATAAAAAAGGAATAAAATAATAAGTACAAGAATATATTACTTATATGATAAAAGTATTTAGAATAAAAGATTTGATAAAGTATTTTTTAAGAGTATTGATTCCAATAGTAGTGTTATTAATTATTTTACAAACTTTTTCAAAACAAAAAAATAATTCACAAAGTATATCATTAAAGACTCAAAAACCACTTATAGGTTGCATCTCAGACACAATAGCACAAATAAATATAGTAAATGGAAATACTACAAATGAAGAAAGAAAGACAAGATTTATTTTTTTGTCAGAATTAGATATAATGGAAAATCTTAAAGAAAATTTAGAGAATAATATTGAAGAAGAAAATGATGTTCAAAATGAAATAGAAGAGAAAAGTGAAGAAAATAAAATTACAGTTGAAGAAGCAAAGACAGGACTTAAAACAGAAGTGATTGATAGCGGTGTTGCCACAAGGTCAACAAATGAATATCATGGTGTGCAAATAAATAATACATCTGATAAAGAGCTTAATGAGGATATATTAACTCCTAATATTGATATTAATAAAAGTAATGTCATTATTTATCATACACATACTTGCGAAAGTTACACTCCAACAGAGCAGTTTAATTATGAGGCTAGTGGAAATTATAGGTCGATAGATTTGAATTTTTCAGTTGCAAGAGTTGGAGATGAACTAGATGCGGCGCTTGGAACTTATGGAATAAATGTAATTCATGACAAGACATATCATGATTATCCAGCATATAATGGTTCTTACTCTAGGTCACTTATAACTGCTCAAAATGCTTTAAATAATAATCAGGGTACAGATATAATAATTGATTTACATAGAGATGCTATTGCTGATCCTAATTATGCTCCAAAAGTTAAAATTGGTGAGGAATATGCATCACAGCTAATGTTTGTAATTGGTGTAAATCATGATAATTGGAATCAAAATTTGAAGTTTGCAGTAAAGGTTATGGAAAAGGCAAATGAACTATATCCGGGACTTTTTAAACCATTAATTTTAAGAAATGCAGAATATAATCAACATCTAGCAAAAGGTGGATGTATAATAGAAGTGGGAGCAACTGGAAATACTTTAGAAGAAAGTATGAATTCTATGAAATATTTAGCTAAGGTAATTAGTGAAATATAAAGTGGAAAGATATTATTCTTTCCACTTTTGTTGCTATTTTACATAAAATCTAGTATAATATATATATTATAACTAATGAAAGGAAAGGATAATGTTTACTGATTATGTAAAAATAAATGCTAAAGCTGGAAATGGTGGAAACGGAGCAATAGCATTTAGAAGAGAAAAGTATGTTGCAGCAGGTGGCCCTGATGGAGGAGACGGCGGAAAAGGTGGAGACGTATATTTTAAGGTTGATCCAAATGCAAATACTTTAATAGAATTTAGATTTAAGAAAAAATTTAAAGCAGAAAACGGAGAAAATGGACAAGGCTCAAATAAATATGGAAAAAGCGCAAATGATTTATATATTCCAGTTCCAATAGGAACTGTTATTAAAGATGCTACAACTAATCAAGTTTTAGCTGATTTATCAAAAGAAAATCAAGAAGCACTTATATTAAAAGGTGGAAAAGGTGGCTTAGGTAATGCACATTTTGCAACAAGCACAAGACAAGCACCAAGATTTGCACAAGATGGAGAACCAGGAGAAGAAAAAGAGTTAATACTTGAATTAAAACTTTTAGCAGATGTTGGATTACTAGGTTTTCCAAACGTAGGAAAATCAACTTTCTTATCTAAAGTTACATCAGCAAACCCAAGAATTGCAAATTATCATTTTACAACAATTGAGCCTAACCTTGGAGTAGTTACTTCAAAGTATGGAGATAGTTTTGTAATTGCTGATATACCGGGAATTATTGAAGGTGCAAGTGAAGGAGTTGGACTTGGAATAGAATTTTTAAGACATATTGAAAGAACAAGATTACTTTTACACTTTATTGATGTATCAGGAACAGAGGGTAGAAATCCTGTTGAAGATTATAAAGTTATAAATAATGAGCTAAAAAAATATAGCGAAAAATTATCTAAAAGAAAACAAATTATAGTTGCAAATAAAATAGATAGCATGACAGATGAAAATTTATATAAAGAACTTGAAAAAGTAGCAAAGAAAAATCATCAGGAAATATTTAAAATTTCTGGATATACAGGTGAAGGAATAGATGAACTTATGAAGCATGTATCAGAACTATTAAAAACGTTACCTAAAGAAGATTTAATAGAGGTAGATACATCTTCAAAAGAAAAAATCTATACATTAAATGATGAAAAAGAATTTGTTGTAAGTAAAGAAAAAGAAAAATTTGTTGTAAAAGGAAATGCTGTCGATAAAATAATTAGAAGAGTTAATATCGCTGATTATGAGTCATTATTTTATTTGCATAGAAAACTAAATGAAATAGGAGTAACTGATGAACTAAAAAGACTTGGTGTTAAAGAGGGCGATATTGTAAAAATAGGAAGCTATGAACTAGAATGGAAAGATTAATTTAACTTTTATAAAGATTTAAAATATAATAGTTTGCAATAGTGCGTAGCGACCAAAGGCGAAGCCTGCGAATGGAGCGATGAAACTTTTAAGTTTCATCTGCGACAACAAACTATAAAAACTATTATATTTTAAATATTTCTTATATAATTCGACAAAAAATGATTTTTTAACTTAAATTATTGATTTTTTGTAATTGTTGTATTAAAATTAAAGAGATTAAAAATTTGAAAGAAAAATTATGGGTAAAGAAAAAAGAGTAATTTACTATAAAGATGAGCTAAATGATGATTTTACAAGTAGCAAAATAGAGCCAGTAAAAATTGATGGAAATTATAAATATATACATAAAAATATATTTTGGAATATATCAGCTACTATTTTATACAGAATGATAGCGATGCCTCTAGCATACATTTATTCTAAAATTAAGTTTAAAGTAAAAGTTATAGATAGACAAAAGTTTAAGTGTAGCAAAGATGTCGGCTATTTTGTATATATAAATCATACACAAGAAATCTTAGACACGCTTACGCCAACTTTAATTACTTTTCCAAAAAGAGCATATATTATAGCTCATCCGAATAATGTATCTATAAAAGGAATGAAAACTGCAAATAAAATGTTAGGTGCGTTACCAATTCCAGGAGACATTGAAAGTAGTAAAAATTTTTTAGAAACAATACAAAAATATATAAAAAGAAAAAATGTTATTGCAGTATATCCAGAGGCACATGTATGGCCATATTATACAAAAATTAGAAATTTTAAAGAGGTATCATTTAGATATCCAGTAAAGCTAAATTGCCCAGTATATTCAATAACAGTTACTTATAGTAAATGGAAAGATGATAAACCAAAGATTACAGAATATGTTGATGGTCCATTTTATCCAGATAGTAATGTATCAACAAAAGAAGCAGAAAAATTACTTAGAAATCAAGTATACGAAACAATGATAAATAGAAGTAAGAAAAGTGATTTTGAATATATAAAATATGTAAAGAAAGAAGAAGGGGAAAATCACGATGTGTAACTTAATGTTCTGCGTTAATAATAAAGTGATGGACGGACTTATCATTAGCCTTCTATCAATCGCAAAACATACAGACGAAGTACTTAATGTATATGTAGTTACTATGGATTTGACAGACATAAATGAGAATTATGCTCCAATAAGTGAAGAGCAGATTGAGGTTTTAGATAAAATAGTTAAGGCAAAAAATCCAGAGAGTAAAGTTGAATTAATAGATGCAACAAAATTATATATAGATAATTTTTTAAATGCTGTAAATAAACATACACATTATACACCATACATTTTTCTAAGACTTTTGAGTGACAAAATGGAAGAATTGCCAGAAAAAATACTATATTTAGATTGTGATATTGTATGTTACAAAGACATTAAAGAGATATTTGATATAGACATTGAAAATTACGAAATTGGAGTTGCAACAGATTACATTGGAAGAAGAGTTATTAGTAAAAAATACATAAATTCAGGAGTTTTACTATTAAATCTTAAAAAAATTAAAGAGACAGGTAGCTTTGAAAAAGCAAGAAATATTGTAAAAAAAGTTCCAATGCTTATGCCAGATCAAACGGCACTATATAGAGCTTGCAAAGAAAAGTTATTACTTCAAGATAAATGTAATGAACAAAAGGAAAGAAAAGATGACACTATAATAAGACACTTTAGTATGCAAGTTAGGTTGTTTCCATATTTTAAATTTGTAAAAATAAAACCATGGAATATAGATAGAGTACATACGGAATATAAAATCTTTGATTATGAAGATATTTTAGAAGAATATTTAAAAATAAAAGATGAAATGATACAAGATACTAAAAAAGAAAAAATACATAAATAATTTAACAAAAAAATAAAATATATTAAGACATAAAAGTAAAATCAAGAGAGAAATAAGTGGGGATAAGATAATATGAGAAAAATTAAATCAGAAATACCAATATTCTTTTCAACAGATGATAATTACATACCTTGTTTATCAGTAGCAATTCATTCGTTAGAAGCAAATGCTAGTGATGAAAATAATTATAGAATTATAATTTTACATACAGGTATGAGTTTGCTTGGAAAGATGGAACTAAAAAGACTAGAAACAGATAATGTAAGAATAAGTTTCCAGAATATTAGTCATATAACTAATAAAATGAGCAAAGATTTAAAATTAAGGTTAAGAGATTATTATTCAGAAACTATATATTATAGAATGTTTATTCCATCAATGTTTCCGGAGTACGAAAAAGCAATTTATTTAGATGGAGATATAGTTCTACAAGATGATATTGCAAATTTATTTAATATAGATTTAAAAGACAATTTGCTTGGAGCAGCAATCGATTATGTTGTAAATACAACTCCAGAGTTTGTTGAATATTCTGATTCGGCTTTAGGTATTCCAGCAAAGCATTATTTTAATTCTGGTGTACTTGTTATGAATTTAAGAGAAATGAGAAAAGCTAGAATTGAAGAAAAATTTATAACTATGCTTTTAAATTATAACTTAGATACTATTGCACCAGATCAAGATTACTTAAATGTATTATGCAAAGATAGAGTAACATATTTTTCAGATACTTGGAATAAAATGCCAGACTTTGGAAAAATGTATGATATAAGTGAATTACATTTGATTCACTATAATATGTATAGAAAACCATGGCATTATAAAGATATGCCTTATGAAGAAGCTTTTTGGAAGTATGCTAAAGAAACATCATATTATGAAAAGCTTTTAAAGGAAAGAAGTGAATATACAGACGAACAAAAAGCAGATGATATTAAAGCAGGACAAAAACTAATAGACTATGCAGTATTTATTCAAAATCAAGAAATAAAATTAAAAGATATAGTTGAATATGCTGATGAAGATGATGATTTAGGAGAGGACTTGATTAAAGAAGCATCTCAAGAGACAGTATAGGAATTTTCTAAAAATATTTAAGGAAAAGAAGAAATAATGGAAAAAGACATTGAAAGATTAAAGGTAATAGATAACATAAAATCTAACATTAAAGAAAATAAATTAAACAGCAAAGTAGAAATTAATGATGAAACTATTACAGAAGAAGATAGAAAAAGAGTTGTATATAAATTTGATATTTTAAGAAAAAATCCAATAAATAAAGTAAAAAAAGTCATTGCAAGAAATATTGCAAATAAATTTACAGATAATATTAATCAAGATACAGAAATAATTGGTTTAGAAAATGTAAAAGATGTAAAAACAGGTGCAGTCATAACGTCTAATCATTTTAGCCCTGAAGATAGCACAGTAATAAGATTTTTTACAAATAAAATAGGTAAAAAGAAAAAATTAAATATTATAGTAGAAGAAGAAAATCTTTTAAAAGATGGTATTTTCGGGTTTTTAATGAATAATTGTAGTACAATACCAGTAAGTAAAAGCAAGGAATATACAGAAAGAAATTTTTATCCATCAATAAAAAAGTTATTAGAAAAAAAAGAATTTATTTTAATATACCCAGAAGAACAAATGTGGTTTAATTATCGTAAAGTTAGGCCTTTTAAAGTTGGAGCATATCATATTGCATCTAAAAATAATGTGCCAATAATTCCATGTTTTATTGAAATAAGAGAAAAAAATGGAGAATATGAAGAAAATGGTTTTAACAAATTAAAATATATATTACATATAATGCCACCAATTTATCCAGATAAAAGTAAAAGCCTTAAAGAAAACAAAGAAGAAATGAGATTAAAAGATTTTGAATTAAAAAAGCAAGAATATGAAAAAGCATATAACAAAAAAATGACTTATGAATTCTCAAATGAGGATATAGCAGGATTTACAGAGGGTCAGGAGAAATTAAATGAAACAAAAGTTGGAGCAAAATAATGCAAATATCAATCAGATAGAAGAAAATCAAATTAATAAAAATGAAGAAACAAATGTTAAAGAAAAAAGACTAAATTATAAAAAAATCAAAGATATATGGGAAAAGATAAATCCAATAATAGGAAAAGTTGTAGTAGCAATTATACCTTTAATTATTGCAATATTTATTGAATGTTTTTATTTAGCAGTTAATACAGGAAATTTTTTACCAGATGTTATAAACCGTAAAGCTTTTGCTTTTTCGGTTTTATTAGTTTATATTATTTATATAATTTTATTAGGAATAACTAAAAAAACATCAAGAACTACAAATATTATTTTAGTGATGACATATATAATTTTGATAATAAATCAAATAAAGATTGTATATACAGGAGAACCAATTATACTTTCAGATATTAACTTTCTATTTAGATTAGGTGATATTGCAGAACTCACATCTACAACTTTACTTGTAAAGAGTTGGGAATATATATTAGTATTTATTGAATTAGGAATTTGTTTCTTTGTAATTATGATATTAGCAAAGAAATACAATAAAGAAATAAATGGATTAGGAAAAAGACTAGGTTGTTGTATCTTAGGAATAGTAATGATTATAGTATTATTTTTTCCAAATAAAGATATGAAAGATTTTTATTTAAAAAATATTTTTGATATTGATGAAAGAAAAGACTATAATGCTTATACAACAAATTTATCATATTATAATAATTTTACATTTTTAGCAGGTATGTGGGGAGTTTCTTTAAATAATATATTTTCTGAGCCAGATGGTTATAATAAAGATGAATTAAACTTACAATTAGAAAAAGTAAATCAAGCTATAGAAAATAATAAAGAATGGGGTAAACCTAATATTATATTATTATTTTCAGAATCATTTTGGGATGTAGATAAAATTGATGAGATAAAATTTAATAAAAAAGTAACAGCAGATTTAGATGAAATAAAACAAAATGGAGCTAATGTTAAATTGTTAACATGTACTTATGGTGGTCTTTCTGAAAACGTAGCATTTGAATTATTAACTGGTGCAAGTATGAATTATTTTTCAAACTCATATATTCCAATTGTTTCATTGTATAGAAGAAAAAATATAGAAAATGCACCATCAATTGTAAAAAATTTAAAGCAAAATGGTTATTACTCTAAAATTGTTTTTGGAAAAGATTACTATCAATCTGGATTACAATTAAGAAAAATGGGATTTGATGAATATATAGAATATGAAGAAACAGATGAAAATAAAAAAGGTGATTATATTTCAGATGAATTTATTACAGATAAGATAATAGAAGAACTAAAATCAAAAGAAAAAGATAAAAAGCTATTCTTTATGGCAGAAACTATTCAAAGTCATATGCCATATAAAAAAGATAGATATGAAAAATATGATATAGAAATAGAAAATAGCACTTTAAATGATGATATAAGTGAGACTATTTTATCATATGCACAAGGAATATATGATGCAAGTAAACAGATAAATAGATTGTATCAGTATATAAAAAATTATGATGAACCAACTATGATAATTTTTTTAGGAGATCACTTACCTTATTTATATACAAATGAAGGAGAGAATGCAATTAATTATTTAAAATACTTCAATACAAATAATGAAATAGAAAATATTTATAGAAAATATAATACAGAAGCATTTATTGTTGCAAATTATGATATTGATTATAAAAATATGCCTAAATATTTAAGTGATGATTTGCTAATTACATACATTATAAATCAAATGGACATAGATGTTGATAAATATTATAAATATTTATACTCAACTATTAATTTGTTGCCTGCAGTAAATAAATATGTTGTATTAGATAGAGATGGAAATAAGTATAATTTGACTGATATGAGTGAACAAATGAAAATAATTTATGAGCATAAAGAAAGAATGCAGTATAAACTATTTATTGATATATAAAAATAAAATATAATAAAAATTAATTAAGTAGAAAACTTAATAAAAAATTAATATAAATGAATCTTATTATAATAAAAGCATTTTAACAAGATTCTTTTGAAAAAAAATTATTACAATTTAGTAAACTATAAAAAACTATAAATTTTATAAACTCATTGATATACATGAGTTATAAGATTTATAGTTTTTTTATTAAGTTTTCTACTTAATAAAAATCAAGATGATAAAAACGAGGAGAAAAAAGAGAATGAAAAAAAGAATAAACTATAAAGAAAAAGGAATCACATTAGTAGCATTGGTAATAACAATAATAATTTTATTAATATTAGCAGGGGTAACATTAAATACAGCTTTAAGTGAAAACGGCTTGTTTAAAATGGCAAAAAAGGCAGTAAACGAGTATCAAAAGTCAGAAAAACAAGAACAAGAAGCAATGGAAGATATAGCAAAAGAGATGGAAAAAATATCAATAGACTATAATGATTATGTAGGAGCATATGTAACGGGATATACTCCTAAAACCGGAGAATGTGCAATAGGAACCACAACATCAGGATATACACAACTTCAAAATTTTAAAACGGAAGAAGAAATGCAATGGAGAATCTGGGATTATGATAAAACAACGAAAACAATAAGGTTAATATCAAGTAAGCCAACAACTGCTAAGTTAACTCTATCAAATACGTCCGGCTATAATAATGGAGTGTGGGCGGTAAATGAAATATGTAGAGAATGTTATGGAAGTGAAAAAAACGGAATAACAGTGGCAAACTTAAGAAGAACAGATATACAAAAGGTAAGCACATATGATTACAAAAATTATAAACATAAAGAGACTGAATGGCAAGAAGATCAAACAAACGGAACAGTATATTTTGGAAGTAGCAAAACAACATATAGTGATCCGAAATATCCAAAAATATGGGGAGACTATGATTCACACTGGACATATGGATATGATGGAAGTCAAGAAACAGGAAGTGATAAAGAATGTGAAATGTGGGAAAGAGAATATGGAGATGGTATAATGACTGGATTAGGTACAGGAATTACTAGTCCGACTTTCAAACAATCATATTATTGTCATGATTATATAAACCATAAAGATCAGTTTATAAATGAAGAATATTATAACTTATTATTTAAAACTGAAGATGGTAGTGATTTTTTAAATAAGATTTACTGGCTTGCTGGCCGTTATGTGCATTTGTATGAGAGCGATTGCGATTTCGGGCTGCAGTGTGTGAACGCTAATAGTAGCTTTTGCCACGTGGGCGGCAGCTACTTGTATAACTCTGATCGGTAAAACTTACGGTCCTAGTTATGGTCTTCGCCCCATAGTTTCTATTAATCTAAAATCCGGTGGATACAGTTTAGAAAAACAAGTAGGAGAAGATAATAAAATAAGTTTTAAATTGGTAAATGGATAAGGTAGATATAAAATAAATAAGTTTTAAAAAAATTTAATTTTATTCTTGACATAGAGAACCTTTGTTTGTATAATATAACAAACAAAGGTTCTCTATTAATTAGAAATTTACATAATTACATATAAAATTAGTTATTGAGTAATAACTATGAAAAATACGAAGTCTATGATTTTAGAGGAAGAATAAGAAAGGAATGAATTTTTATGATAACTACTTTACATATAAAAAATATTGGAATAATTGATGATTTAAATATTGAGCTTAATTCAGGTTTTAATGTTTTTACAGGAGAAACTGGTGCTGGAAAAACGCTTATAATTGATGCTATAAATATTATTTCAGGTGGAAGGTTTTCTAAAGATATGATTAGAAAAGGGGAAGATTATTCATTTGTTGAGCTTAATTTATATTTACCTGAAAACAAAAATGCAATTGATGGAAATGTAATAGTTAGTAGAGAAATTCATTTAAATGGAAGAAATTCATGTAAAATTAATGGAAGATTAGTTACTGTTGCAGAATTAAAGGAATTTATGAATTCTGTTATAGATATTCATGGACAAAATGATAATCAAAAAATATTAGATCCAAAAGCACATATTAAATATTTAGATGATTTTTGTGGTGAAGAGTTATTAAATGTTTATAATGAATATAAAGATTTATTTTATAAATATAATAGTTTACAAAAAGAGCTTAAAGAAAATCTTGGAGATGAAAAAGAAAAAAAGCGCAAGTTAGATTTGCTTCAATACGAATTTGAAGAAATACAAAAAGCAGATTTAAAAGTAGGAGAAGAAGATACACTAAATGAAAAAAGAAATTTATATATGAATTATGAAAAAATATCTAAAAGTGTAAGCAATACAAATGCTTGCTTAGATAATTCTATAGAAAATGTAAATGATGCAATAAAATCAATGGAAAAGATTGAGGGGTTAGATAAACAATATGAAGAAAAACTTACAGAACTTAAAAATATATATTATGAATTAGAAGAATTATCGAGAGATATGTCAGGATTAGATACAGAAATATATTTTGATGAGAATAGTCAAAATGAAGTAGAAGAAAGACTTGATATGATATTTAATCTAAAAAGGAAATATGGCAACAGTATTGAGGAAATATTAGAATATAAAGATAAAATTGAAGGGGAAATTAATAGAATAAATAACTTAGAAGAAGTAAATAAAAAAATAAGAGAAGAAATAAAATTAATAACTAATAAAATGAACCAAAAAGCTGAACTTATGCATGATTTAAGAGTTAAAACATCAAATATTTTGAGTGAGAAAATAAATGAAGAATTAACAGATTTGGAAATGCCAAATGCAAAATTTAAAATAGAAATAAATAAGAATGTAGAATTTAATAAAAGAGGATTGGATGAAGTAGAATTCTTTATTTCTACTAATTTAGGAGAGGATTCAAAAGAACTTGGAAAAATTGCATCAGGTGGAGAAATGTCTAGGATAATGTTAGCAATAAAGACTGTTTTGGCTAATACAGATAAAACGCCTATATTGATATTCGATGAAATAGATACAGGAATTAGTGGAAAGGCAGCAAAATCAGTTGGAAAAAAATTAAAATTAATTGGAAAAAATCATCAAGTAGTTTGTATTACCCATCAACCAAGCATTGCAGCAAAAGGTGACTACAATTATTTTATTAGTAAAAAAGCAAATAATGATAGAACTTATACTGAGATAAAAAAATTAGAAGAAGACGAGATTATAAATGAAATTGCTAGAATTTCTAATGGTGATATTACAGACATTGCTAGAAAACATGCAATAGAACTTAGAAAATCAGCGTAAAATTGTTTACAAATTGGTATTTTTCGGCTATAATAAAATAGTAAAAATTGAGATACCTAGCAAGAAAGGAATAGAAAAATGCAAGAGAATAATGTTAATAACCAAAATGTAAAGGAAAGCTTAAGTGAAAATAAGAATGCAAGCGAAAATGTAGAAGAATTAGATATGAACCATCTAATGCAAGTTAGAAAGGAAAAATTAGAAAAATTAAGAGAAGCTAATAAAGACCCATTTGAAATTACAAGATTTGAAAGAACTCACACAAGTAAACAAATTGTGGATAACTATGCAGAATTAGAAGGAAAAGATGTAACAATAGCAGGAAGACTAATGGCAAAAAGAATAATGGGAAAAGCATCATTTTGCCATATTCAGGATTCTGAAGGAAAAATACAAAGTTATGTAAGCATAAATGATTTAGGAGAAGAAGCTTATAAAGACTTTAAAGAATTTGATATAGGAGATATTATTGGTCTTACTGGATTTGTATTTAAAACAAGAACAGAGGAAATATCTGTTCATGCTAAAAAAGTAGAACTTCTTTCAAAATCTTTAAAACCACTTCCAGAAAAATTTCATGGATTAAAAGATACAGACTTAAGATATAGACAAAGATATGTTGATTTAATAGTAAATCCGGAAGTAAAAGATGCCTTTATTAAAAGAACTCAAATAATTAAAGAAATGAAAAATATTCTTGATGAGAAAGGATACTTAGAAGTTGAAACTCCAGTACTAAATACAATTTCAGGAGGAGCTACTGCAAAACCTTTTATCACACATCATAATACATTAGATATAGATATGTACTTAAGAATTGCTACAGAGCTTAACTTAAAAAGATTAATTGTCGGTGGATTTGATAAAGTATATGAAATAGGAAGAATATTTAGAAATGAAGGAATGGATATAAAACACAATCCAGAATTCACAAGTATAGAACTTTATTCTGCATATCAAGATTTATCAGATATGATGGAATTAACAGAGGAATTAATTACAAAAATTGCAATGAAAGTTTTAGGAACTTTAAAAATTAGCTATCAAGGAGTAGATTTAGACCTTACACCATCATGGAAAAGAATAACTATGATAGATGCAATCAAAGAAGTTACAGGAGTTGATTTCAATACAATTAAAACAGATGAAGAAGCACAAAAAGTATTAAAAGAGCTTAATATTGAATTAGATCCAATCAAAAAAACAAGGGGAGATATAATTGCGCAAGTATTTGATGAAAAAGTAGAAGAAACTTTAATTCAACCAACATTTGTATATGAATATCCAATAGAAAATTCACCTCTTGCTAAAAAAGTAAAAGGAAATCCAGAAATGACTCAAAGATTTGAATTATTTATAGCTGGCAGAGAGTATGCTAATGCCTTTTCAGAATTAAATGATCCAATAGATCAATATGAAAGATTTTTGAATGAAATTAAAAATAGAGAAAACGGTGATGAAGAAGCAGGAATGATGGATGAAGATTATATCAATGCCCTAGAAATTGGACTTCCACCAACAGGAGGAATGGGAATGGGAATTGATAGATTAGTTATGCTTTTAACTGATTCAGCTTCAATAAGAGATGTATTACTATTCCCAACTATGAAAACACTAAATTAGTTTAATATATTTTAATAAACTCTAAAAGTGCTAAAAATGAGAATTTTTAATTTTGAAAAAATTAGAAATTATATAAAATTTTAGCTATTAGCCGTAAAATTGCTGTAAATTTATAAAATATGGAGAATATAATAATGAAAGAAGAATTAAGTGATTTCTTAAAAACTGCATATAAATATGGCAAAGTTAAAGATGTAAAAGAAGCATTTGAAGAATATCCAGTTGAAGAAGAATGGCATAAAGGAAATGCAGAAAATTGGATAAAAGAACAATTGTTCAAGATTGGAAAAGTTGATAAAGAGAAAATAGAAGAATATAAGAAAAATTTTTATGATAATTTAAAAAGCAATAATGATTAATAAGTTTTAACAAATTCAATCACGTAGCCGTAAAATAGCAATTTTTATGATAATGATACAAAAGTAATATATGAAAATTATAGAGGTAATGTATGATAGAAGAAAAATATTTAGATAAAATTAAATATGAAAAAATTGGTGAAACTAACGATTCTAAAGAACGCCAATTAAATTGGAATATTGCATTTGGACTTCAAGCAGTGGATAATCTTACTCCTTCTAAATATATGGTAGACTTAGCAACAGAAAATATTATTGGAAACAAAAGTTATGAAATAGTTGAAAAAGAAGTAAAGGAATATTATGAAAACGTTGATAAAGAAAGAGTAAATAAAAGTGAAAAGCAAGCTGATGAAGTATCAATAAGGATAGTAAAAATATTAAATGATAAAGCTTTTACATTTAATTATTTAACATTGAAACAATATCATAAAAAGTTATTTGAAAACATAGATATAGGAATCAATGAAAAATACATTGGAGAATTTAGAGATTATAACATTACAAAAAAAGAGTCAATTTTAAATGGAGAATCAGTACAATATGCAGATTATTCTATGATTGAAGAAACTTTAAAATATGATTTTGAAGAAGAAGCAAATCAAAGATACACAGAAAAAACAGAAAGAGAAAAATTAGAAAGATTATGCAAATTCACAGCACACATTTGGCAAGTACACCCTTTTGGAGAAGGAAATACAAGAACTACTGCTCTATTTATACAAAAATATTTGAATAGCAAAGGTTTTAATGTTAATAACGAACTATTCAAAGATAATTCATTATATTTTAGAAATGCTTTGGTTAGAGCAAATTATAGCAACATTTCAAATGGAATTGAAGGAGATAACAAATATTTAATAATGTTTTTTGAAAATTTGCTATTTAATAAAAATAATAAATTAGATAATACAGAACTTAGATTATTTTATAAATGTTAAAGAAGTTTAATAAACTTAATGGCGTAGCATTAAAATAGCATTTTTGAATGTTGAAAAAATGCTCTTAACAGTAGTTGTAAAGCTAAGTTTAACAAATCTACATATTTGTTCTATGAAACCACTTTCAGACCATTGATACAACAAAATTTTAATATAAATACAAGCTATAAAAAGTCAATGGAAAATTAAAATTTTTAAAGAAAGGAAAGCAATTTGTTGCAAAAAAATGATAAAAATTTAATAAAAAAAGACTTTTTAATTTATACAGATGAAAATGGAGATGTGAAAGTAAATGTTCTACTTATTAATGACGATTTATGGCTAACACAAGACTTAATAGCAGAATTGTTTGGTAAAGATAGAACTGTTGTTACAAAACATATCAATAACATATTTAAAGAACAAGAATTAGACGAAAAAAGCAATGTGCAAAAAATGCACTTTGCAAATTCAGATAAACCTGTAAAAATTTATAATCTAAATGTTATAATAGCAGTAGGATATAGAGTAAATTCAAAAAAGGCAACACAATTTAGAATTTGGGCAACAAAAGTTTTAAAGGAATATATAACAAAAGGTTTTGCTTTAGATGATGAAAGATTAAAAAATGTAGAGAACTTTTTTGGAAAAGATTACTTTAAAGAACTTTTGGAACGAATTCGCTCAATTAGAGCGAGCGAACGTAGAATATGGCAACAGATAACTGATATTTTTGCAGAATGTAGCATAGATTATGATAAAAATTCAGATATAACAAAACAATTTTATGCGACTGTTCAAAATAAGTTTCATTATGCAATTACTGGAAATACAGCAGCAGAAATTATATATAATAAAGCAAATAGCCAAAAAGAAAATATGGGATTAACAACATGGAAACATTCACCAGATGGTAGAATATTAAAATCAGATGTATTAATTGCAAAAAATTATTTAGATGAAAAGCAGATAAAGAGGTTAGAAAGGACTGTATCTGGATATTTTGATTATATTGAAGATTTAGTCGAAAGAGAAAATACATTTACAATGGAGGAATTTGCAGAAAGTATAAATGCTTTTTTAGAATTTAGAAAATATGATATATTACAAGATAATGGGAAAATTTCTAGAAAGGAAGCAGAAGAAAAGGCAGAAAGAGAATATGACAAATTTAATAAAAAACAGAAGATTATATCTGATTTTGATAAGCTATTGATTGAAACGAAAAAATTAAAATAAGTGCAATAAGTTTTAAAAATTTATCAAATTTTGGAGGTTATTAATGAACGAAAAAATACAACAAATAAAAGAAAATTTTAATGTTTTAATACAAGATGAAGAAGAAATAAAAACATCTAAAGATTATAAAGAAATAAGAGATAAATATGTAGAAGAGTATAATACAAATAATTTTAGAAAATTAAAATTAGAGGAGTATAGTAATGTAAAAGCTATTTCTACAAATTATTTTGGTTATAAAATTGAATTTGGTGAATATGTAAGAATACAAAATCCAAAACTTAATGGACCTGTATATAAACTTATAATATATAGAAATCAAGATAATAAAAAATATGCAATTGCAAATTCTAATTTAAGTGATGATGAAGCAAAAGAAATTTGGAAAAAATTAAGAAATTATATAGCTGATTTTTTAGATAGTATTAAAGATGCAAACAATTATAATGAAATAAAATATTTTGAAACATTTAATAGAGAAAAAATGAAAGAACTATTAAAAGCAGATTATTTTAAAAATGATAAAAATTTTAATACATATTTTTCACAAGTTCCAGGAGTGCTATTGTATATGGCAACACAATTATATCCAGATAAATTTATTGGTATAAAATCTATTTCAATTTTAAACCAATTAATACAAACACTTGGAATAGAATATGATAAAAATATAAAATTAAATTGTATACATAAATCTTTTTTAATAAATAAATATATAAGGGACAATATACCAGAAATAAACAATAAAGAATATGATCCAATTATTTTATTTAATGCAATAAATAGAACTTACCATTTTTTCGGATATAAAGAAGATAAAAGTATTGAACAGGACGATGAATTAAAATTAGAAAATCCAGAAAAAGTGATGAAAAAACCTAAAGAATATAATTTTATGAGTGAAAATGAATTTAATAGAATTGTAAAATTATTAGAATATAAGAAAAATATTATTTTAGAAGGTGTACCAGGAGTTGGTAAAACATATATTGCAAGAAAGATTGCAAGTAAAATAACAAACAATAGAGAAGATAATATAAAGATAATCCAGTTTCATCAAAGCTATGCATATGAAGATTTTATTCAAGGTCTAAGACCACAAAATGATGGAACATTTAAACCAATAGATGGTATTCTAAAAGTTGTTTGTGATAATGCCAGAAAAGATATACAAAATTGTTATGTAATTATTATAGATGAAATTAATAGAGGAAATATAAGCAAAATATTTGGAGAAACATTTATGCTTATAGAAAAAGATAAAAGAATCACTGCAGAACAAGTAAAAGCAAATATAAATAGTAAGTATGCTGTTACATTACCATATTCAGAAAATAAAGAAGAAAAATTTGACATTCCTGAAAATGTGTATTTTATTGGTACAATGAATACTATGGATAAATCAATAGCATCAATGGATTTTGCCTTAAGAAGAAGATTTGCTATGTATGAAGTTAAACCATGTTTTGAGGATCAAGAAGGAGAAAGCAATTTTAAAGATTACTTAAATGATATTAATAATACAAATTTAAATATTTTAGTAGAAAAAATTAAGTCAATAAATAATAGTAAAAAATTAGATGGTATAAAATTTGGACATAGTTATTTTTGTGGTCTAAATAATTGTGAAAATTTAGATACTAGATTAGATTTTATTATAAATTATGAAATATATCCACAATTAAAAGAGTATTTAATAGGAGATAATTCAAAAATTGAAAAAATAAAGAGCTTTTTGAGTATTAGTAATGATGTAACATCTATTGATAATTTTTTAAATAATAATAAAAATGAGGAACATAATAATGAATGATAGATTCAATGAAATAAAAGTTAGAAATTTTTATTATTTACTTGCATATGCTTTTGATGATGAAAAAATTCATTTTGAAGATAATGAAATGTTTGGCTTTGAAAAAATGAATAATATTTATGATTTATTTTCTATAGTTTTATATATTAGATTGAAAGAATTATTACAAGAAGGAACTTATAATGAATATGTAGAATATAGTGAAGACTTACCATACATAAAAGGAAGAATAGATATATTAAATACTATTCAGACTAATGTACTAAAAATAAAAAATAGAGTTATTTGTAATTATGAAGAATATTCGCAAAATAATTTAATTAATAAAATTATAAAAACTACAATACAATTTTTATTAAATTGTAATATTATGAACGATAATAGAATCAAACTAAGAAAATTATATCATGTATATGAAAATATAGAGATTATGAATGATCCTAACAAAATTATTTGGGAAGATATTAAATTTAATAACTTAAATAGAAAATATAAAGTGATTATAAATATGTGTAAATATATTCTTAATGATTTAATAATAAAAAAGAAAGATGAAAGTGAAAGTTTTTCAAAAATTGATGATAATCAGCCATATCATACATTATTTGAAAAATTTATAAGAAATTACTTAAAAAAGTATTTTTTAGAATATAGAGAACAGCCTATTCAATTAGATATAAAAAGTGAATTAATAAAGTGGGATGTAGATGAAAAAAATAAAATAAATGAAAAATATATTCCAACAATGCACACAGATATTACTATATCTAAAAATAATAAAGTAAAAATAATTGATGCAAAATTTTATTCACATATTTTAAATAATAAAGGATTTAATGGTTCAGATACAGTTAGTACTAATAGAGATAATTGGTATCAGCTATTTTCTTATATTATGAATAAAAAATGGGAAATAGAAAAAAAAGGTGAAAATGCAAAAGTTTGTGGAATGCTTTTATATGCTAGTACAGGGAAAGAATTTAATAATTTACAAGTAAAAGTTTCTATACATGACAATGAAATGGAAGTAAAAACTATTGATTTTTCTCAAGAATTTGGAAATCCAGAAATTGCTAAAGAAGGGGAGCAAACAATTGCAGGTCAAATGAAAATGTTAGCAGAACAAATATATACTGAATTAAAATAAAAATTATTAAACAAAAATAGAAGGATAAATTGTTCAGTTACTAAAACTTTTACATATCAAAAGATATAATAATATTTAATTACAAAAAATGTTAAAATTTAACAAAAAAGTATTGACAAATATAAAAAATAAAAATATAATATAACCAGAATTTGGCAACAAATTCTGGTTATTTCTTGTCAAGAATAATAAATGTTTAAAAGAAAGGAGAATATTATGAAAGTTTCTTTTAAACGAAAGATAAAAGGTTATATTGCTGTAGTCACCATAATTTTATCAATAATATTAATAAAAATTAATTCAAATATAGATTTAGCTACTATACAAGAAAAAACGAATGAAACTGCGATAGTAAAAGTTGAAGCAGGAAGCAATGTATATGAAAATACAATAAATGGGCTAAATTTAATTAAATCAATTGAACCCCAGATTTTATTTAAGTCAAATAAAAGTATTAATTTAATTACAAAGGATGTTAACGCACCTGATAATATTAAAAATATAGATGTCAAAATAAATAATACCAATAATAGTGCCTATATAAGTTTTTATAAGCCAAAAGACAATGGTAATAAATATGAATATATAATAAGAAATAAAGACAAAAACAAAATTTTAGAGTTTTATTCAGAATCAGGAATTCAAGGATATTGTTATAAAATAAATAATATTGAAAAAGATACAGTTAATGAAGATGTAAATAAATTCGATAATGAACCAATTATTTTAGAAAATATTGATTGGGATAAAGACTATTATTTACATATAAGAACAAGTGATAATAATAAAAATTGTTCAGAAAGTACAACATTAAAAATTGATTTTCCTTCTAAAGGAATAAATGTTGAATATATGGAAGCCGAAACAAATAAAATAATTGCATCTTCAGAAAAAATATTAGGAATGATTAATGAACAATATAATGTAAGTAGTTTAGAAAAAAAGTTATCTGGTTATAATCTTTTAGAGACAGAAGGTAACTTAACAGGAAAATTCAAAAGAGAATCTGTAAATGTTAAATATAAATATTCTAAAATTTAATATAAAATATAAAATATAAAATATAAAAGATAAAAGATAAATGATAAATGATAAATGATAAATATTAAACTTTATATCGGTATGTAAAATTATATGGCATATATTTTTGGAAAATTTTTAAATAAATAGAAACGAGGCATAATATTGAAATATGGTGAAGATGAATCAAACGAAAATGAAAGAAGTATTATTGATGAAATCATTAATAGTCTTGGAAAAGATGTAAATATAGATGAATATAGCAATAATGATTTTTTAACAACTAACGAAAAAAATAACAAAAAAGTTGAATATGAAATAGTTATGAATTGTGATGATTCAGAGTATATCATATATTATAAAAAGTCTAAATAAGGTAAGACATAAGTTTGAAAAAATTATGTAAAATAAGAAAATACTTAAAAGTAAGTCCTATTTGAATTATAATCATATTTTTAAATATAGTTCAAATAGGACAAATTTTTATTTGACAAAAATAAATAAGTTATTTATAATTTAATATTATTGAATATATGGTTTATAGGTAAATCCTTAAAAACCTAAATAAATTATACAAGGAGAGTATGATTAAAATTATAGTTTTGTATTTAAGTATATAAATATAAATATAAATATATAAAAATTAAGTATACAAAAATTAAATATATAGAATCTAAATATTATAAATCTATAATTTTAGTTATATAAATAAAAATGCTAAAAATATTAAAAAACCTAAAAAGGTCGTGGAAATCATTATTGATAATTTTTATACTTTTGTGTATACAAGCAGGAGCAGACTTGAAACTTCCAAATTTTACGTCGCAAATTGTAAATGTTGGAATTCAACAAGGTGGAATTGAAAATCCATTACCAGAAGCTATAAGAAAATCTACTTTAGATAATATTAAAAATTTTTCTGTTGATTATAATAAAATTTTATCATCTTATGAAAAAATAGAAAAAAATGAAGAAAATATTGCAAAATATCCTAATATAGAAAGTGAAGATATTTATAAATTAAAAGATCTTACAAAACAAGAAAAAGAAGAACTTGAAAAAAGTTTATCTACTCCATTAATGGTAATGAATATTCTTGAAAATGAAGAATACAAAGAGCAAATTAAACAATCTATAAAAAATTCGCTACTTAGTAGTAACAATATAAGTAGCATTAATGAACAGTTTATTGAATCAAGTGATATATTTCAAATTTTAAAATTGCTTCCAGAAAAAGTGATTAGCAATCTTTTAAATGGAATAAATAAACAAATAGACACAATGCCAGAATCTATAAAAGAGCAGTCGGCTATAGCTTTTATAAAAACAGAATATGAAGCTATAGGAATAAATACAACTAATATTTCAAACATGTATATATTAAAAACTGGAGCACAAATGTTGGGTGTTGCGTTAGTTAGTATGGTGTGCGCAATACTTATTATGTATTACTCATCAAGAGTAGCTGCTCAATTTGGAAAAGATTTAAGAGATAAAGTATTTAAGAAAACATTAAGTTTTTCAACTAAAGAATTCAGTGAGTTTGGAGCAGCATCTCTTATTACAAGAAATACAAATGATATTCAAAGAATACAAGATCTTCTTGCAATTTTATTTAGAGTAGTAGTTTATGGACCAATTATTGCAATAGGTGGGCTAATCACAGTAATATCAACAAGTAATCTGTCGATGGCATGGATTATAGGATTAGCAGTAGTCTTAATAATTATAGTAGTAGGTACATTATTTGGAACAACTATGCCAAGATTCAAATTAATGCAAAAATTAATTGATAAACTTAACTTAGTTTCGAGAGAAATATTAACAGGAATACCAGTAATAAGAGCATTTAATACACAAAAAAGAGAAGAAAAACGTTTTGAAATAGCCAATCAAGATTTAATGAAAAATAGTATATTTGTAAATAGAGTAATGAGTTTAATGATGCCAATTATGACATTAATAATGCAGAGTATTATTTTACTTATAATCTGGGTAGGAGGACACAATATTAATAGTGGTGTAATGCAGGTTGGAGATATGATGGCATTTTTACAATATGCAATGCAAATTATCATGAGTTTCTTGATGATTTCAATGATATCAATAATTCTTCCAAGAGCGGCTGTTTCTGCTAACCGTATAAATGAAATAATTGAAAAAGAACCAGAAATTAAAGATAAACCAGAAAAAGAACAAGCTAAATTTGATGAAAGTAAAAAAGGAATAGTAGAATTTAAAGATGTATCATTTAAGTATCCAGAGGCTGATACAGAAGTGTTAAAAAACATAACTTTTACAGCAAAGGCTGGAGAAACTACTGCAATTATAGGAAGTACAGGAAGTGGAAAATCTACGATAGTAAATTTGATTCCTAGATTTTATGATGTAACAAGTGGAGAAATTTTAGTAGATGGTGCAAATATAAAAGATGTAGCACAAAAAGATTTAAGAAAAAGAATTGGTTTTGTACCACAAAAAGGAATGCTTTTCTCAGGAACAATTGAATCAAACATAAAATACGGAAAAGATATATCAGATGAAGAAATGGAAAAAGCAGCAGATATTGCACAAGCAACAGAATTTATTAATAATAAAGAAGATAAATTTAAGTCGGAGATAGCGCAAGGTGGAAATAATGTATCAGGAGGACAAAAACAACGTTTATCAATCGCAAGAGCTTTAGCAATAGATCCAGAAATATTTATATTTGATGACAGTTTTTCGGCATTAGATTTGAAAACTGATAGAAATTTAAGAGAAGCTTTAAAGGAAAAAACAGAAGGAAAGACAGTAATTATAGTTGCTCAGAGAGTTAGCACAATACTTAATGCAGAGCAAATAATAGTTCTAGAAGAAGGAAAAATAGTAGGAATTGGAACACATGATGAACTTTTAGAAAGTTGTGAAACATATAAGCAAATAGCAACTTCACAATTATCAGAAGAAGAACTAAAAAGGAAGGAGATGTAAGTAGCTATGCCAGGACCAATGGGAGGCCCAATGCGAGGACCAAGAAGACAGGGTAAAATTGAAAGAGCAAAAGACTTTAAGGGCTCAATGTCAAAATTATTTAGTTATTATTTAAAAAAATATAAGTGGTTGCTAATTTTAGTAATGGTATTTGCTGCTGCAGGAACGATTTTTACTATAGTTGGACCTAAAATTTTGGGAAATGCTACAACTGAAATATATGTTGGATTAACAAGCAAACTTTCAGGAGGAAATGGAATTAATTTTGAAAAAATTGCACATATTCTTTTAATGCTTTTATCAATATATGTTTTAAGCATGGCATTTTCAACAATACAAGGTTTTTTAATGACAAGAATTGCACAAAGATTAACATTTCAAATGAGAAATGATTTAGCAAAAAAAATAAATAGACTTCCAATGAAATATTTTGATAAAAGGACAAATGGTGAAATATTATCAATAATTACAAACGATATAGATACTTTATCTATGAATTTAAATCAAAGTATAACACAAATAATTTCTTCGATATGTACAGTAATTGGAATATTAATAATGATGCTTTCAATAAGCTTTCAAATGACATTGGTAGCATTAGTTGTTTTACCATTTACAATGTTACTAGTAGGAATTATTGTAAAAAAATCACAAAAATACTTTGTTGAACAACAAAACTATATAGGACATGTAAATGGTACAGTTGAAGAATCTTACGGAGGTCATACTATAATAAAAGCATTTAATTGCGAAGAAAAAACAATAAAAGAATTTGAAAAACAAAATGAAAGATTATATGTATCAGCTTGGAAATCACAATTTATATCAGGTATGATGCATCCAATAATGAATTTGATAGGAAATGTTTCGTATGTAGGAATAGCAATTTTAGGAGGTTACCTTGCAATAAACGGAAAAATTACAGTTGGAAATATACAATCATTTATACAATATAGTAGACAATTTAATCAACCAATAGCACAGATTGCACAGATATCAGGTACACTTCAAGAAATGGCAGCAGCTGCTGAGAGAATATTTAATTTTTTAGAAGAAAAAGAAGAAGTACAAACAATTGAAAATGCAAAAGAACTTGGAGATTTAAAGGGAAATATTAAATTTGAAGATGTAAAGTTTGGATATGATGAAGATAAAATAATAATAAATGACTTTAATGCAGAGGTTAAAGATGGTCAAAAAATTGCAATAGTAGGACCAACTGGAGCTGGAAAAACTACAATTGTAAAATTATTAATGAGATTTTATGATTTGAATGGTGGAGCAATTTATGTTGATGGAAATAATGTTGCAGATTATAACAGAGGAGATATAAGGTCAATATTTGGAATGGTTTTACAAGATACTTGGTTATTTAATGGTACAGTTAAGGAAAATATAAAATATGGAAAACCAGATGCAACAGATGAAGAAGTTATAGAAGCGGCAAAGGTAGCAAATATTCATCATTTTATAACAACACTTCCTAATGGATATAATATGATAATAAATGAAGAGACATCAAATATTTCAGCAGGACAAAAACAATTGCTAACAATAGCAAGAGTAATATTAGCTAATCCAAAGATATTAATATTAGATGAAGCAACTTCAAGCATAGATACTAGAACAGAAATAAAAATTCAAAGCGCAATGGATAATTTAATGAAAGGAAGAACAAGTTTTATAATTGCACATAGATTGTCTACAATAAAAAATGCGGATTTAATTTTAGTTATGCAACATGGAGATATAGTAGAACAGGGAAATCATGATGAATTGTTAGCTAGAAATGGAGAATATGCAAAACTTTATAATTCGCAATTTGATACAGAAGAAGAATAATTTTTAATATACTATTTGAAGTTTTATGTAAATTATGTTACAATATAACTATATTCTAAATTGTAAATCTCTTTTGTACTTAGAGAGAGTGTGTACAATTATTTTGAAAGGAGACATCTATATGGGAATTAGTTATCGGAAACGGATTAAAATTGGAGATGACACTTATTTAAACATTAGCAAAAGTGGCGTTTCTGTAAGTCAGAAAGTAGGTAAAACTACAATTAACTCGAAGGGTACAACAACAGTTAGCTTAGGTAATGGAATAACTTATAGGACATCTAAAAAAAGAAAAAAATAATTGTATTATTAGAAAAGAGTAGGTAAAAATATAATTGATTTTTGCCTACTTTTTTATAATTAGGCATTTTTCGGTATTTGGAATATTGCATTTTATGTAAATTTGTAGTATAATAAAAAAGGTATTTAGTGTGATATATCAAAAGCAAATTGACTTTGATAGACTAAAGTGTATATGCACAAATACACTCTAAAGAAAGGAGAGAAGAAACTATTAACGAAACTACAAACTACAAAAGGGAGGTAAAACGGTCGTGAATCAAAAAATTTTAAGTCTTACTCCAACACGCTACTTGTGTCCTTATTGTGGAAAATGGCACGAATGGGATTATGATGATGAATATGATTTGGGAAGTTTTAATTCAGAAGAAGATTCAGGTGAATTTGAATGTCCTGACGCACCAAGTGGTTATGGTTACATTAGAGGTGAGTATAAAGTTTATTTCTACGATGGCTATTGTTACTATTCTACTTCAAAAATGTGCGAAAATGCAAATCAATCAATTAGTGGGAAGATTCCAATTTCTTCTATAATTGAAAACAAACATACTCCAACTGTTACTTTTGAAGTACCGTTTACTTCAGCATGGGATGTAGGAAGTTGCGAATGCTCAGATTATTGCAAATTCGAAGAAAAATGTATTTATCGCAAGTTAGGTGATAATGGTGATAAACGTCACATGAAAATCACATTCGGATTTGAATTTGAGCAATCAGACTACGATGAAGTAAAAAAGACAGTAACGCATGAGCGTAAAGAAAAAGAACGGCAAGTGTGCGAAAAGGCTAATGACAGCAAAGAACTCGCTTTAAAAGAGAAAGAAGATGCTGTTGCTAGTAAAGAACAAGTTTCTAGGCAGTCACAGGTAAAAGAAAATAAGGAGGATACAGCTATGGCAAAAAACATTTTTAACGTAAAC